>NZ_JBHVHQ010000366.1:0-7995 GCF_042800135.1 Streptomyces sp. NPDC057654
GGGCGCCCGGCGACGCGGGTCCGCCCGGCCGCAGGGGCTTCAGTTCGCGACCGGGCAGGTCACCTCTTTGGCCCGCGACCGCCCTGCGGCCGACCTGCGCCGACCGACGGCTGACCCGCGACCGCCCTGCGCCGACCAGCGGCTGACCCGCGACCTACCCGCGTCTGCCCCGCGTCTGCCCCGCGACGTCAAGACGGCGGAAGGCCGTCCGCGCGGTGCGCCAGGCCGTCCCGGATGAGGATCAGCCCGGCCTCGAACGCCGACTCGTAGTCGATCACGGGAATGTCCTCCGGCAGGTCAGGGCCGTCGCCGGGGCCGGTGTCCGCCTGTTCCTCCAGGACGCTGCCGACGGTGTAGCGCCCGGCGGCCAGCATCGCCATCTGCGCGTCCCGCTCGGGCACCCCGGAGGTGACCAGGAAGTCCATCTTGCGGCGGAGCCGGTCGAGGTCGTTGGCGGGGGTGCTGCCCGCGTGGAGGCGCGCGCCGTCCCGGCGCATCAGCAGGGTGCGCCGGAAGCTCCGCATGTTCTCCAGGAACCACTCGCGCCAGTCGTCGTCGGGCGTCGGCAACGGGGCGGTCGTGTGCGGGCCCATCGCCGCCTCCGCCATGGCGGTGAGGAGGTCCTTCTTGGTGCGGAAGTACCAGTAGAGCGAGGGCTGTTCGACGCCCAGCCGCTTCGCCAGGCGTCGCGTGCTGACCGTGTCCAGTCCGACCTCGTCGAGCAGGTCGAGCGCTTCGGAGACGACGATGTCGCGGTTCACCTTGGTCATGTTGACAAACCTATCACTGATAGGTGACGCTGAAAGGGAATCATTCACTGATAGATTTTCTGAGGTGATGGGCATGAGCACAGGTACGGGCATGAGCGCGGGTGCCGGGATGGGCGCGGGTACGGGGACGGGTGCGGCCGGCGGATCGGGAGCGCGGCCCCTGCGGGTCCTCGTCGCGGGCGGCGGGATAGCGGGCCAGGCGCTGGCCTTCTGGCTCACGCGGGGCGGCCACGAGGTGACCGTCGTCGAACGCTTCCCGGCGCTGCGGGCCACCGGGGCGCAGGTCGACCTCCGGGGGCAGGGCATCGAGGCCGTCGAGCGGATGGGGCTGCTCGGCGCCGTACGCGACAAGCTGGTGGACGAGCCGGGGGTCGCCTTCGTCGACTCGCACGGCAGGGCCAAGGCGAAGATCATGGCCAACACCTCGGGCAAGGGCCGGCAGACCCTCACCTCCGAGTACGAGATCATGCGCGGCGACCTGGTGCGCATCCTCCACGAGGCGTCCAAGGACGGCGCCGAGTACGTCTTCGACGTGAGCGTGGACGGCTTCTCGCAGGATGAGGGGAAGGTCACCGCGCACTTCTCCGACGGGACCTCCGGCGAGTACGACCTGCTGGTCGGCGCGGACGGGCAGGGCTCGCGCATCCGGCGGTCGATCCTCCCCGCGGGGTTCGACCCGTACCGGCGGCTCGGCATCCACATGGCCTACTGGTTCATCCCGCGCACGGCGTCCGACGGCAACATCCGGGACACGTACATGGTCCCGGGCGGCCGCCAGATCATGCGCCGCAGCCACAACCCGACCGAGACCCAGGTGTACTTCGTGATGCGGGACGACTCCGAGGAGGCCTCGGCGATCCACCGGGAGCCCGTGGAGCGCCAGCAGGAGTTCTGGGCGGGCAGGTTCAGCGACGCGGGCTGGCAGACCGAGCGCTTCATCGACGGCATGCGGACGAGCCCGTTCTTCTACTCCCAGGAGGTCGTCCAGGTCCGGACCGCCACCTGGTCCAAGGGGCGCGTCGTCCTGGCCGGCGACGCCGCCCACTGCGCCTCCCCGTACAGCGGCATGGGCATCTCCGGCGGCCTGGTCGGCGCGTACGTCCTGGCCGGCGAGATCAACCGGCATCCTGGCGACCTGCCGACCGCGCTGGCGAACTACGACCGCGTGCTGCGGCCCTTCGTCGACGAGATCCAGGGCGCGGTGAACCCGCGCCTCCTGCGGCTGGCCATGCCGGTGAGCCAGGGGGCGATCAGCGCCATCCAGAACACCGCCGCAGTGGCCTCCTTCCTGCACATCCCCGATCTCGCGGCGCGCTTCGCGAAGGAGGACCGCGGCGGCGGCTGGCAGCTCCCCGAGCTCCCGGCGCCGCTCGGCTCCGCCGCACCCGCACCGTCTCCCACCGCACCGTCTCCCACCACATCGCCGCGGTAGTCCGGATCGCGTGCGGCTCCGCCATGTGCGCGGTCTGTAGCCGCACGTGGCTCGGATGCCGTTCGGGTCAATGAGGCGGTCGTGGCGGGAGCGCCGGCGTTACGGTGGGCAGGGAGCGGTAGCGACAGCGGTACTCGGCGATGGGCAAGGGGAGTCTCCGATGGAGGACCTGAATTCACTGGCCGACGAGCACCTGGCCGTGGCGCGGGCCGCCGAGCACGGGCGCAGCGCCCATCTGGTCCTGCACGACGGCCCGTTGCGGCAGAGCGTCATCGCGCTGGTCTCCGGCGCGGCCCTGGACGAGCACAGCGCGCCGCCCTCCGCGAGTCTTCAGGTGCTGCGCGGGAGGGTGCGGCTGACGGCGGGGTCCGGGGACCAGGAGCTGGCGGCCGGGGCGCTGCACGGCATCCGGCAGGAGCGGCACGGGCTGGTGGCGCTGGAGGACGCGGTCGTGCTGCTGACGGCGATCACGGCCGTCGGCTGGCCCCCGGACGACAAGAGCGTCACGGTCGCTTAGATCGGTCAGCCCCAGGCCGCCAAGGCCGGTCGGACTCAGGCAGTCCAGGCAGTCCAGGCAGTCCAGGCAGTCCAGGCAGTCCAGGCAGTCCAGGCAGTCCAAGCCGTTCAAGCCGTCCAAGCCGTCCAAGTCCGGAGCGCGTCGCTCCGGTCTAGAAAACGTCGCGCAGCGTCTCCAGCAGCCGGGCGATGTTCGCCTCGTCGCGGCGGTAGTAGGTCCACTTGCCCCGCCGGGTGGCGACCACCAGTCCCGCCTGCCGCAGTATCGCGAGGTACTGCGAGGTGGTCGACTGCCCCAGGCCCATGCGCCGCTGGATGTCGGTCACGCACACGCCGATCTCGACGTCCTCGGGCTCCTGGCCGGGGAAGCTCATCGGATCCTTGAGCCATACCAGCATCTGGCGGCGGGCCGGGTTGGACAGGGCCCGGAACACTGTCAGCAACTCCGCCTCCGAGAACACAGAGTGATCGTAACGTACACGCATACGGGCAGGACGTATTGTCAATTCGCGATATGACGATCTAATGTCGTCGTATGTCTACTTCGATGCGCGTGATGGAACTCGCCCGCTTCGGTGCCGCGGACACCGCGTTCGCCGCCCGGGAACTGCCCGTACCCACCCCCGGACCCGGCCAGGTGCTGGTCCGCGTAATGGCCACCTCCGTCAACCCCCTCGACCTCCAGACCCGGCGCGGCGACTACCGCGACGAGGTGGCGCTGCCCGCGGTGATCGGCAACGACGTGTCCGGCGTGGTGGCCGGGACCGGCCCCGGGGCCGACGACTTCCAGCCGGGCGACGAGGTCTGGTACCTGGCGCCGGTGTTCGCCGGGCAGGGGACCTACGCCGAGTACCACGTCGTCGACCAGGCCCTGGTCGCCCGTAAACCCGCGGGGCTCTCGCACGTCGAGGCCGCCGGTCTCGCGCTCGTGGGCGTGACGGTGTGGGAGGCGCTGGTCGAACGCGCCGGGGTACGGGCCGGGGAACGGGTCCTGGTGCACGGCGGGGCGGGCGGGGTCGGCTCGGCCGCCGTGCAGATCGCCGGCGCGCTGGGGGCCGAGGTGGTGACCACCGCGCGGGCGAGGGACCACGAGTTCGTCACCGGGCTGGGAGCACACGCCGCGATCGACTTCTCGGCCGGTGACTACGTGCCGCAGGTCCGTGAGCTGGGCGGGGTGGACGTCGTCCTGGACACGGTGGGCGGGGACACCCTCACCCGCAGCCCGGAGGTCCTCGCCGACCGGGGCCGCGTGGTGTCCATCGTGGACATCCCCGAACCGCAGAACCTGCTCGCCGCGTGGGGCGTGAACGCGACCTACCACTTCCTCTTCGTCAGCCCCGGCCGGGCGAAGCTCGAAGCCCTCGGCCGCCTCGTCGACCTGGGGAAACTCCGTCCGGTGATCGGCGCCGTGCTGCCGCTGGCCGACGTCGCGCAGGCGCACACCCTGCTGGAGGGCGGCGCCGTCGAGGGCCGCCGACGCCCGCGCGGCAAGATCGCCATCGCCGTACACCCCCAGGACGAGCCGCCGCACCGGGCGGCGACCGCGTCCTAGCCTGAGGTCTCCGCTGGTTCGCCCGGGGGCGGGGCCGCCCGAGCGGTCGGCTACCGCTACTGCTGCCGCACGCCCAGCGCGTTCATCGCCGCGTTCCGCCGGATCACCGGCCGGATCACCGGCCGGGCCCCCGGTACGTACCTGCCCCAACCGCGGTAGCGCGAGGCCCCGTCCGCCGTCCGGCGCGTTCGACGCGTTCGGTGCGTTCGGTGCGGGAGCGTTACGGCAGTTGCTGCTCGACCAGAGCCGTCAGGCCCTCGATGAGGGGGGCGGGGTCGAGGTCCGGGTCGAGCATGCGCTGGAGCAGGAAGCCGTCCACTGCCGCGGTGATGGTCACCGCCGCGGGGAGCGGGCGCGCGACGCCGTGTTCGGTGAGCCAGTCGTGGAGCCACTGCCGGAGCTGGGTGAGGGAGGCCGCGATCTCGGCGCGTAGCTGGTCGTCCCGGCTCGCCGCGACCAGGGACTCGTACAGCAGCAGCAGTTCCGGATCGTGCGAGTCGCCGGTGCACAGCCCGCGGAGCATCAGTTCGACGGCCGCCGGCGGATCTTCCTGGGCCAGGGCGTCGCCGATCCGGCCGAGGAAGAACCCGCGGATCTTGCTCACCGCGGCGATGCGCCGGAGTTCGCCGATGCTTCCCACGTGGTAGTGGATCACGCCGGAGTTCACCCCCGCGCGTTCCGCGACGCGGCGGCTGGTCACGCCGCCCCAGCCCACTTCGGGGATGAGGGCGGCCGCGGCCTCGATGATCTTCTCTCGGGTGCTCGGCGGGGGAGAGGGGACGTCGTTCACAGCAGCATTCCTTGGATCGCGATCACGGCCCCCACGCCGGCCGAGGCCAGCGCGACGGCTTCGAGGACGAGCAGTTGCACCGGCAGCGGGTCGGCCACGACGGGGAAGACCGCGCCGAGGTCGGCCGCGAAGACCGCGATGTAGCCCAGGCTCAGCACCAGCGCCGCCACGAACGCCCAGTGCTGGTCCGCCATGGCGAACCCGGCCACCACGAAGCTGGCGAGCCCGAGCGAGGTGAGGAAGACGTTGAACCCGTTGAACTGCCGGCGGGGGAGCGATGAGAAGTCTCTCGTGTCGATCAGCTTCCCCGGAACCATGGGAATCAGCAGGAGTGCCTCCCAGACCAGGAAAGCCCCGGTCAGGGTCGTCAGCAGGGAATGGTTCATCACATGCTCCAGGGGTGCGGCCCGTCCATATGTCCACTTTGGACGATAGACCTGGACGGTCGTCCAAATCAAGTCACGGGCCTTGGCGCGTACGCGGCCTCGGCGCTGCGGCTTCGGCATGGCGGTCCCAACGCGGCAGTAGAGTGAAAATGTGACCGCCCTGCCGAACGACCGGCCGCCGTTGATCGGCGAAGACGACCGCGACACAGCCGTACGGCGCCTCCAAGAGGCGTACGCCGCAGGGCATATCGCGCACGACGACCTGGAAACCCGCCTCCAGCAGGTGCTCACCGCCACGACGCACAGCGAGTTCGCGTCGGCCATGGACTCGATCCCGGAGGAGGACGCGGGCGCCACGTCCACGATCGCGGCCGCCGGCGGCCGGATTCAGCGGCGCGGCGCATGGCGGGTGCCGCGGACGCTCAAGGTCGAGTCCGCCTTCGGGAAGGTCCAACTGGACCTGTCCCGGGCGGTATTCGAGCACTCGGTACTCGACATCGAGCTTCAGCTCGGCACCGGCAAGGCCGCGATCACGGTGCCGCGCGACGCCGTCGTGGACGTCGAGGGACTGCGTACCGGCTGGAAGGATTCCCACTACAAACCCCGGCGGAACCCCCGCCCCGGCGGACCGACGATCAGGATCTCCGGCGCCATGGGCTTCGGCCGCCTGACGATCCGTCACGCGCGGCGCTGAGGCCCGCCGTGACCGACTCCGGCGACTCCCGGCCCAGCCCTGGCCCTGGCCCCGGCTCTGGCCCCGCCCCGGCCCCGGCCCCGGTCAGCGTGGCGGCGTCGCCGAGATCGCCCCGTCCGACGGCTTCTTGAACGCGGCGAACAGCAGGGTGATCACGGACCCCGCCACCGCCCAGGCCGAGAGCACCAGTAGCGGCCCCGTCACCGCGTTGCCCCGGAAGTACGCGATGGAGCGCGCCGTCCAGGTGCCCGCGCCCGGCGGCAGGGCGGGGCCGATGGCGCGCCAGAAGCCCGGCAGCAGCGGATAGGGGTACGCGCCGCCCGCGCTCGGGTTGCCCAGGACGACGACGACCGCGATGGCGAGGCCGATGCCGACGACGCCCGCCAGCCCCTGGAACGCCAGCGTGGTGGCCCCGACCGCGAAGACCACCATGGCGCCCAGGCCCCACAGCCCGAGGATGGAGCCGGGCAGCGCTTCGAGGATCGGGCCCATGATGACCGCGCCGCCGATGCCCGAGGCGATCGAGTAGAGCGCGAGCGTGCCGAGCCGGATGACGGCGCGCCGCGGATTGGCGGGCCGGGCCCCGGCGCTGATGGCGAGGATCGCGGCGCACAGATAGCCGCCCACGCACCACCCCACCACCAGGTAGAACGCGGACAGCCCGCGGGCGTCGCCCTTGGCGACCGGCGCGATGTCCTGGGTCTTCACGGTGCGCCGCTGGGACTTCTCGGCGGCGGTGACGACCTGTTCGACGGCCTGGGAGAGCGAGGCGCCGCCGCCGCTCGCGACGAGCAGCCGGTCGGTGCTGCCGCGCGGGTCGACGATCAGCGCCGCGTCGATGTCCCGCTCGCGGATCTGCCGTACGGCCTTGGCCTCGTCGGCGGCGGCGCGCGGGTCCAGGGGGTCGCCCGGCAGCTTGTCGAGCTTGCCCAGCAGCTGCCCGCGGACCTGCTCCGGGGCGACGACGGCGAGTGCGATGTTCTTGGGCTTGGGGCTGTGGAAGGCGCCCACGTAGGAGGCGATGAACGCGAGCTGGAGCACCAGCACGCCGATCACCAGCGCGGCGGCGCGGGTGCTGACCGCGCTTCTGACCTCCCGGGCGAAGGAGGGGCGGGTGCCGGGGTCTGTGGTGGCCATGGGCCGCTCCTCGCCGTGATGGGTGGGTTTTCTGCCCCCATATGGTGCGCAGCCCCCATATGGTGCGCACAAAAGCGGGCATTCCGCAGTGTGAACGGGTCGAAGAGGTGAGGGTGAGATCTCCTCGTACGGATGATGTCTGTTCGTACGAGTGTTCGACGTAGGGGTTATGGTGAAGGAGGAGATGGAGACGTCAGGGGTGGGGTGGTCTTCGGGCAGCGGGTATCGAGTGGATCGAGTGATCGAGTGGAGGTGCGGATGTCGGCTCTTTCGGCTCTTTCAACTCTTTCGGCGACTTCCGGCTTCACGCATCTGCACACCGCCTCCGGGTTCTCGACGCGGTACGGCGCGGTGCACCCGGAGCGGCTCGCCGAGCGCGCCGCCGAGCGGGGCATGGACGCCATCGCGCTGACCGACCGGGACAGCCTCGCCGGAGCCGTACGGTTCGCGAAGGCGAGCGCGCGGGCCGGGGTGCGGCCGGTCTTCGGCGTCGACCTGGCCGTACGGGAACGGGCCGAGCCGCAAGGCCGCCACGGCACGGTGCGGCGGCGCGTCCCCGTACGGGGCGGCGCGTTCATCGACGAGTCGACGCCCCGCGCGGTCTTCCTCGCCCGCGACGGCGCGCCCGGCTGGGCCGCCCTGTGCGGCCTGGTCTCGGCCGCCCACGCCGACACGATCCGCACCGGCGGCGGCGCCGACCAGCTGGGCACGGCCCCCG
>NZ_JBHVHQ010000367.1:0-7983 GCF_042800135.1 Streptomyces sp. NPDC057654
GGCGGCCGGGGTCTCGACGGGTGCGGGCGGTGTTCCCTCGGAGAGGGACGGGCTCAGACGCGCATCGGCTGCGGGGACTCGCGCCGCGCCGGGTCCGGGCCGTCGTACTCGCGGATGATCTCGTAGCGCGTGTTGCGCTCGACGGGGCGGAAGCCCGCGTCCCGGATCAGGTCCAGCAGATCGTCACGGGTCAGCTTGTTCGGCGTCCCGTAGTTGTCCGCGTCGTGCGTGATCTTGTACTCGACGACCGAGCCGTCCATGTCGTCCGCGCCGTGCTGGAGCGCGAGCTGCGCGGTCTGCACGCCGTGCATGACCCAGAAGACCTTGACGTGCGGGACGTTGTCGAAGAGCAGCCGGGAGACCGCGAAGGTCTTCAGGGCCTCGGCGCCGGTCGCCATCGTCGTACGGGCCTGGAGCCTGTTGCGGACCTTGCCGTCCTTCATGTCCACGAAGTCGTGCTGGTAGCGCAGCGGGATGAAGACCTGGAAGCCGTTCGTCTCGTCCTGGAGCTCGCGCAGGCGCAGGACGTGGTCGACGCGGTGCCGGGGCTCCTCGATGTGCCCGTAGAGCATCGTGGCCGGGGTCTTGAGCCCCTTCTCGTGCGCCAGGCGGTGGATGCGCGACCAGTCCTCCCAGTGGGTGTCGTGGTCGACGATGTGCTGCCGGACCTCCCAGTCGAAGATCTCCGCGCCGCCGCCGGTCAGCGACTCCAGACCGGCCTCGATCAGCTCGTCGAGGATCTCGGAGGCGGGCAGCCCGGAGATCTTCTCGAAGTGGTGGATCTCGGTGGCGGTGAACGCCTTGAGGGAGACGGTGTCGGGCAGCGCCTCCTTGAGGGCGCTGAGCGAGCGCGGGTAGTAGCGCCACGGCAGGGTCGGGTGCAGCCCGTTGACGATGTGCAGCTCGGTGAGGTTCTCGCCCTCCATGGCCTTGGCCAGGCGGACGGCCTCCTCGATGCGCATCGTGTACGCGTCCTTCTCCCCCGGCTTGCGCTGGAAGGAGCAGTACGCGCACGACGCGGTGCACACATTGGTCATGTTGAGGTGGCGGTTGACGTTGAAGTGCACGACGTCGCCGTTCTTGCGGGTGCGCACCTCGTGGGCCAGGCCGCCCAGCCAGGCCAGGTCGTCGCTCTCGTAGAGCGCGACGCCGTCCTCGCGGGTCAGCCGCTCCCCGGACCGGACCTTGTCCTCCAGCTCGCGCTTGAGTCCCACATCCATTTTCGATGCAGTCATCCGGTCGCCTCCACTACATGTCCATGTGTCTGCTGTCGCCGTCGGGCCTCTGTCCGTTATCGCCGTACGGGCCTCGTCGAGCCTACGCCTACGGCTCCTCGGGGAGCTCCCCGACCCGGTTCTCCCACTTCGTGGAGAGCACGATCGTGGTGCGGGTCCGCGAGACGCCGCGGGTGCCGGAGAGCCGGCGGATGGTCCGCTCCAGCCCGTCCACGTCGCCGACGCGCGCCTTGAGCATGTACGAGTCGTCGCCCGCGATGAACCAGCAGTCCTCGATCTCCGGCAGGTCGCGCAGCCGCCGCGCCACGTCCTCGTGGTCGGCGGCGTCGGAGAGGGAGATGCCGATGAGGGCCGTCACGCCGAGGCCGAGCGAGGCGGCGTCGACCGTCGCGCGGTACCCGGTGATCACGCCCGCCGCCTCCAGGCGGTTGATCCGGTCGGTGACGCTCGGCCCCGAGAGCCCCACCAGCCGGCCCAGCTCCGCGTACGAGGCTCTGCCGTTCTCCCGCAGAGCCTGGATGAGCTGCCTGTCCACCGCGTCCATACGCCTGACACCTTCCATTAATCAGCGAACTCGCAGTTTTGCATGTAGAATCTAAGGCGTACAGGGCAGATGCCCTGCAAATCCGTCACACGATCACAGCAGATCTAGGAGTGTGTCCCGTGTACACGATCGAGATGGCCTACGCCCGGATGCGTGAGCTTCAGGACGAGGCCAAGCGTTCGCGTGCTCACCAGCCCACCGCTGCCGCCGCCCGCCGCACCGGAACGATGTTCCGCACCGCGCGCGCCAAGAAGCGCTGAGCTTTCTAACCCTCACGAGAGCCGCCACCGAGCTCTCCCTCCCAGCGGCGGTACAGCCGGTGCGGCACCCCTGCCGCGTCGAGCACCCGCCCCGCGACGAAGTCCACCAGATCCTGGATGTGCGTCGCCCCCGCATAAAACGCCGGAGAGGCGGGCAGCACCACGGCGCCCGCCTCGTCCAGTGCCACCAAGTGCTTCAGCGTCTGGCCGTTCAGCGGCGTCTCGCGCACCGCGACCACCAGCGGCCGCCGCTCCTTGAGCGTCACGCTCGCCGCCCGCTGGAGCAGATCCTTCGAGAGTCCCAGCGCGACCCCGGCCACACAGGCCGTCGACGCGGGCACGATCAGCATCCCCTGTACGGGGTACGAGCCCGACGACGGCCCCGCGGCCAGATCCCCGGCCGCCCAGTACCGCACCCCCGACACATCGACGTCGAAGACGCCCGGCTTGCCGTCGGCGCCGCGGGCCAGCCACGCCGCCAGATCCTCGCGCCAGTGCGCGTCGCGGAAGCTGATGCCCGTCTCGTCCAGCAGGGTCAGCCGCGAGGCGCGGCTGACCACCAGGTCCACGTCCTCGCCCGCGGTCAGCAGCGCCCGCAGCACCGCCGCGGCGTACGGGGTCCCGGACGCGCCGGATACCCCCACCAGCCACGGGCGGCGTGCTCTTGTGTGTTCGTACGGCTCCACGGTCCGAGCCTATCCGGCCGCCGCGGGCCCCCGCCCCGCTAGACCGTCAGTCCCCGCACCACCAGATCGAGCAGCACGCACACGAACAGCGTGATCCCGATGAACCCGTTGGTCTGGAAGAA
The DNA here is from genome assembly GCF_042800135.1 of Streptomyces sp. NPDC057654. NCBI lineage: Bacteria > Bacillati > Actinomycetota > Actinomycetes > Kitasatosporales > Streptomycetaceae > Streptomyces > Streptomyces sp. NPDC057654. The sequence continues at coordinate 2,848 of NZ_JBHVHQ010000367.1, forward strand.
CGCCCGGTTCAGCCGGGACAGGTCGTGCGGCTTGACGATCGTGTGCTCGTAGCAGAACGCCACCGCCACGACCGCCAGGCCGATCCAGAAGAACACCCCGGCATGGGTGGCCACCCCGTACCACGCCAGCAGCGCCGTGGTCAGCGCGTGGCAGACCCGCGCCCCGTACAGCGCGGCCGGGACGCCGTACCGGGCCGGGGTCGACTTCACGCCGTGCGCCCGGTCCGCCTCCACGTCCTGGGAGCCGAAGATCAGGTCGAAGCCGCCGATCCAGATGCCGACCGCGAGGCCGAGGATCACCGCCTCCCACGACCACTCCCCCGTGACCGCGAGCCACGCGCCGATCGGGCCCATCGCCTGCGCCAGGCCCAGGATCGCGTGCGGGAAGTCGGTGAACCGCTTCCCGTACGGATAGACCACCATCGGCACCACGGCGATCGGCGCGAGCGCCAGGCACAGCGGGTTCAGCGCCGCCGCCGCGCCCAGGAACACCACGACCGCCACCAGCGCGCCGGTCCACGCGGAGCGCACCGACACCGCGCCCGTCACCAGCTCGCGGCCGGCCGTGCGCGGATTGCGGGCGTCGATCTCGCGGTCGATGATCCGGTTGCAGGCCATCGCGAAGGTGCGCAGCCCCACCATGGCGACGGTCACCAGGAGCAGCCGCCCCCAGTGAACCTCCTTGTCGAGCCGGTACATCGCGGTGAGCGTGGCGATGTACGCGAAGGGCAGCGCGAAGACGGAGTGCTCGATCATCACGAGCCGCAGGAACGCCCGCACCTTGCTGCTGGGCTGCGCGGGCCCGGACCCCAGTACGCCTTCGGCGGCCGACATCACAGCCCGTACTCCTTCCAACGCTTCGTCACTCTTTCGGCGACCCCCGGGTCCGACTCGACCATGTGCGGCCAGCCGCCGTCGCGCGTGTACCCCTCCTCGGGCCACTTCGCGGTCGCGTCGATGCCCGCCTTGCCGCCCCAGAACTGCTGGTACGAGGCGTGGTCGAGGTGGTCGACCGGGCCCTCGACGACGGTCAGGTCGCGCGCGTAGTCCGTGTTCCCCAGCGCCCGCCAGGCGACCTCGTGCAGATCGTGGACGTCGCAGTCGGCGTCCACGACCACGATCAGCTTGGTGAGCGACATCATGTGCGCGCCCCAGATCGCGTGCATGACCTTCTGCGCGTGCTTGGGGTACCGCTTGTCGATCGCGACGATCGCGCAGTTGTGGAAGCCGCCCGACTCCGGCAGGTGGTAGTCCACGATGTCCGGCACGATGATCTTCAGCAGCGGGAGGAAGAACCGCTCGGTGGCCCGGCCGAGAGGGCCGTCCTCCGTCGGCGGCCGGCCCACCACGATCGACTGGAGCAGCGGCCGCTTGCGCATCGTGACGCAGTCGATGGTCAGCGCGGGGAACGGTTCCTGCGGCGTGTAGAAGCCGGTGTGGTCGCCGAACGGCCCCTCCGGCAGCATCTCGCCCGGCTCCAGCCACCCCTCGATGACCACCTCGGCCTGCGCCGGGACCTGGAGCGGAACGGTCTTGCAGTCGACCATCTCGATCCGCTTGCCCTGCACGAACCCCGCGAACAGGTACTCGTCGATGTCGCCGGGCAGCGGCGCGGTCGAGGCGTACGTCACGGCGGGCGGCGCCCCGAAGGCGATCGCGACCGGCAGCCGCTCGCCGCGCCGGGCCGCCACCTGGTAGTGGTTGCGGCTGTCCTTGTGGATCTGCCAGTGCATGCCGATGGTGCGCTTGTCGTGGCGCTGGAGGCGGTAGAGGCCCAGGTTGCGCACGCCGGTCTCGGGGTGCTTGGTGTGGGTGAGCCCCAGGTTGAAGAACGAGCCGCCGTCCTCGGGCCAGGTGAAGAGCGCCGGCAGCTGCTCCAGGTCGACGTCGTCGCCCGTGAGCACCACTTCCTGTACGGGCGCGGCGTCGCCCTTCACCTTCTTCGGCGGTACGTGCGTCATGTTCGCGAGCTTCCCGAACGCCTCGCGCACCCCGACGAAGCCCTGCGGCAGCTCGGGCTTCAGCAGCCCGCCGATGCGGTCGCTGATGTCGTCGTAGGACTTCAGCCCGAGCGACTTCAGCAGCCGGCGGTCGGTCCCGAAGACGTTCATGGCCAGCGGCATCGCCGCGCCCTTCACGTTCTCGAAGAGCAGCGCCGGACCGCCCGCCTTGTTCACCCGGTCGACGATCTCCCCGATCTCCAGATAGGGGTCGACTTCGGCCTTGATGCGCTTGAGGTCGCCGTCGCGCTCAAGGGCTCTCAGGAATGAGCGAAGATCGTCATAAGCCATGCCATCAAGTATCAAGCACGCACTACCCTTGTCCCGTCACGGGGGCCGCCGACCGGCCCGTTCCTTATCTCTGGGGGCTCGCCACCATGCTCAGGTATCTGCCGTTCCTGCTGATCCTGGCCCTGTGGATCTATGCCTTCATCGACTGTCTGAACACCCCGGAGCAGGAGGTCAGGGGCCTGCCGAAGCTGGCGTGGGTGTTCATCATCCTGCTCTTCGGCGAGGTGCTGATCGGGCCGATCGCCTGGCTCGCCGCGGGCCGCCCGCGCGCCGCCGCGGGGTCGGGCGCGGGGCCGGGGGCCGGGCCGAGGCGGAGCTGGGTGGCGCCGGACGACAATCCCGAGTTCCTGAAGTCCATCCGCGAGGACGGGGCGTCCGAGGAGAAGCGGGCGCGGGACGAGGAGCTGCTCAAGAGCTGGGAGGCGGATCTGCGGCGGCGCGAGGAGGAGATCCGCCGCAAGGAGGGCGGACCGGAGGACGCTCCGCCGTCGCCGCCGAAGGGCTGAGCGGCACGGCCTGAGCGGCACGGACGCAACCCTTACCGATTCGGCTCGTACGGACTCCGTACGGGCCGTTCCGCTGTCCGGCTGAGGCCGATCGGGGCGCAAGACGGCCACATCAGTCAACTCCCGTCTCTTCACAGCCATTTGTTGCATCGTTCACGTATTGACTCCTGCCCTTGGTGCGCGCGCGCCGCGAGAGTCGGGTCGGCCCATTGGGGCCGGTATGCGATTCGAGCGAGAGGGACACCCATGCCCGACATGACCCGACGCAGACTCCTCGGCTCGGCGGCGGGCGCGGTCGGCGGCGCGGCGGCGCTGTCGCTGCTGCCGCCGAGCGTGCAGAAGGCGGTGGCCGCCGGACCGGAGCGGCACGGCTCGCTGGACGACATCGAGCACGTCGTGCTGCTGATGCAGGAGAACCGGTCGTTCGACCACTACTTCGGCACCCTCAAGGGCGTACGCGGCTTCGCCGACCCCGACGCGCTGCGGCTCCCGGGCGGGCGCCCGGTCTTCTACCAGCCGGACGAGGTAAACCCCGAGGGGTATCTGCTGCCGTTCCGGCTCAACACCCGCAAGAGCAGCGCGCAGGCGATCCCCTCCACGAGCCACGCGTGGGCGGTGCAGCACGAGGCGTGGAACGGCGGGAAGATGGACCGCTGGCTGCCCGCGCACCGCAAGGCGGACGGGAAGAACGGCCCGTACGTGATGGGGTACCACACCCGGCAGGACATACCGTTCCAGTTCGCGCTGGCCGAGACCTTCACCATCTGCGACAACTACTTCTGCTCGGTCTTCGGCCCGACCTGGCCCAACCGGCTGTACTGGATGACGGGCACGATCGACCCGTCCGGTACGCAGGGCGGCCCGATCACCAACAACACGGCGCCCACGCCGTACCGGTGGACCACGTACGCCGAGCGGCTCCAGCGGGCGGGGGTGAGCTGGCGCGTCTACCAGCAGCAGGACAACTACGGCTGCAACATGCTGGAGAACTTCAAGATATTCAAGGACGCGAAGCCGGGCGATCCGCTGTACGAGCGCGGGATGCGCAAGCTCGCGGCCGACGCCTTCGAGGAGGACGCCCGCAACGACCGGCTGCCCGCGGTGTCCTGGATCATCCCCACCAGCACCGAGTCCGAGCACCCGGACTATCTGCCGGCCGCGGGTGCCGACTTCGTCGCCCGGAAGATCGAGGCCATCGCGTCCAACCCGGAGGTGTGGCGCAAGACCGCCTTCATCCTCAACTACGACGAGAACGACGGCCTCTTCGACCACGTGCCGCCGCCCACGCCGCCCGCCGGGACGAAGGACGAGTTCGTACGGGGGCTGCCGATAGGCGGCGGCTTCCGGGTGCCGTGCACGATCATCTCGCCGTGGACGGTGGGCGGCTGGGCCGCCGGGGACGCCTTCGACCACACCTCGGTGCTCCAGTTCCTGGAGCACTGGACGGGCGTCGAGGAGCCCAACATCACCGACTGGCGCCGCGACACCTTCGGCGACCTCACCTCCGCCTTCGGCTTCCGCCACGCGGCCCACCGCCCGCCGCGCCTCCCCCACGACACGGCCCGCCAGCTGGAGCGCGCCAAGTGGGAGGTAGCCAACCTCCCCAAGCCCACCCTCCCCACCACCGACCAGAAGCCGCCCCACCAGGAACGCGGCCACCGCAAGCGCCGCTGACCCTCCGGGTCGGGCACACCGGCCTCGCGGCTGACGAGTGGGTCAGTCGCGGGGCCAGTCCGTGGTCTCGATAGTGATGCCGGTGCCAGGAAGATCGAAAGCGACGCCGAAGGCGTAGGTGCTCACGTCGTCGTATTCGTCGCCCTTGGGCATGTGATGGACGTGCACGAAGCCGCGCTTCGGGTCGGCGATGACGTAGGTGGGAACTCCTGCGCGGGCATACGTCACGAGCTTCGCGTCGTAATCGTCGCGGCGGCTGCCTCGCGAGACGACCTCGGCCACCATTTCGACGTCGCGGTAGCTGTGGTTGCCGTTGTCATCCTCCTCCGCGCCCTCTTTCACCAGCGCGACGTCCGGTACGTACCCATTGAGGACCCCGGGGAAATCGACGCGTACGTCCCAGAGGATGTTCGCGTTGCGTCCCAGCGCATCCATCAAGGTCACCGTCAACAACTGGATGATCCTTGAGTGCACCTTGCGCTGCGGGTTCAGGACGATCTCCCCCTCGATGATCTCCGCGCGGTAGTCCCCGGGCACGTTCATGCCCTCTATCACCGCGAACATTTCGTCCAGCGCGGCCGAGTCCTCCACTGCGGCGGTCATCCGAACCTCCCTAGCCGATTGATCCGAGTCTACGGTCGTAGGTGCCCCGATCGCCCGTGCTC
>NZ_JBHVHQ010000368.1:0-7983 GCF_042800135.1 Streptomyces sp. NPDC057654
GGCGGCCTGGCTGAGGACGTTGACGACGAGTTTCTTGGCCTTGGCGTCGTAGTACGAACCGGCCGCGTCACCCTTGAGGCCGGCGGAGAGCTTGCTCGCGAGCTTTCCGGCGGACGTGACGGACAGTGAGTCGGGGGTGGGGGCTGGGGCCGCGTTGGCGCTCTGTAGCGTGAGGGACGCGGCCGCGAGTACGGCGACACCTGCTCCGGCGAGGGCTACGCGCCGCTTGGGCATCCGACGTTGCTTCAACTCTTGACCTCCAGTGGGGGGATGGGCCCGGCTGTGGGGTAGTGCCCGGACCCGGAGGGGGTACGACATGGGCGCCGCCCCCGGTCGGGAGTCGCGTCCATGCCAAGTTGCGCCGTCGAGTATTCCGACGTGACGAGGGAGTACACAAGACCGACTTCCAGTCGCGCGAACACAGTTTCGCGCGCCCCCGTCACGTGTGCCTCATGAGCAACTCCGTGCACGTCGGCCACGGTCCTGAATACGGTGGGGCATTGGCCGGTCAACACAGGGTGAGCCCTGAAGATGTCCGGTAACCGCCCCTCAGTTTCCGGAATGCGAGGCGGTTTACGCCGAGTGAATGACGCGTGCGGGCACCCGTGTCCTGGGCCGCGTGGACCGCGTGGACCGCGTAGGCCGTATGGCCCGCACGGGCATCCGCCGGACCGCTCACGACGGCCGTCCGTACGGGGCGGGAGCCCGCCGGGCGGCCTGGTAGAAGGTGCCCCTGTCGGCGGGCGCGATGATGGAGGCGGCCCGCGCGCACCGGGAGACGCCGAAGCACGGGGCGCCGCTCCAGTGTCGGACGGCGCGGGACTTCGGTGCCCAGAGCACCGATCACGGACGGGCGTACGTCAGTCCCGGACGGGTGTACGGCAGTACCGGACGGACGTACAGCGGTGGCCCGGCGGCGACGCACCTGCGGATGATCAGTGCGGGAGTTCCGTGTGACGGGGCTCCCACCGCTATGGCTGCCGCGGTCCCGCGGCGGCCACGGCTCACTTCACCCCGTACCGCGTCCCCGCGTGTCCCCGTTCGAAGGAGTCCCACTCCCATGCATCATCGCCAGCGGCTCGCTGTAGGCACCACCCTGGTCGCCGCCCTCATCGCTCCCTTTGCCATCGGCGCCGCCCACGCCGAACCCGTCCCCCCGTCAGAGGCCGCCGCCACGACCGGTTTCGGCACCCGCCACCCCCACAAGGCCCCGGACACGTTCATCGGCGCCGGCGGCGACTCCGCGAAGCTGGCCGCCACTCTCCAGGCGCAGGCCAAGGGAAGGAAGATCACTCAGCTCGACATCGACGTCTCCGCCGTCGCCCTGACCGCGGACGGAACCCTCCTCGCCGCCGGCGAGGAGCCGGACGTGGCGGACATGCTGAAGCAGGCCAAGGGCCGAAGAATCATCCAAGTCTCCACCGCCGACGGGGTGATGGCGGCGCTGACCGCCGACGGGAACCCGCTCATCGCCGATCCGAAGAAGAGGGTCTCCGCGGCCGACCTCCTCATCAAGACCCGGGGCCACAAGATCACTCAGATCACCGTCACGTCCGGCGGGGTCCTGGCGCTGACGGACGACGGCAAGCTCCACCTCGTCGGCGAATCCGGGTGGACGGGGTGCCTCTTGGAGCAGGCGCAGGGGCAGAAGGTGACCTCGATCGCCGGCGGCCACGGATTTCTGGCCCTGGCCGAAGGCGGCCGCCTCCTGGCGTCCGGGGCCCAGTCCGCCGAGATCATGAAGGCAGCCGAGGGCAAACGCATCGTCTGGATCAGCGGCGGCCTCTCCGACGCGGCGCTGGCGGACGACGGCACCTTCATCTCCACGAAACCCGACGTGAGCAGTTCCATTCGCAAGCAGGCGGCGGGGCAGAAGATCATTCAGGTCGCGGTCGCGCACCAGGAGTTCCTGGCGGTCACGGACAAGAGCACCTTCCTCCTCGAAGCCCCGTACGGCAAGGAGCGCGCGGCGGAGCTCACCAGGCAGGCCGCGGGCCGGCCGATCGCGCATATCGCCACCGGCGGGGGCCTGAGCCTGGCCGTCGTACGGGAAATGACCGCGCAGCCGTCGGCGGTGAGGACGCACGGCGACATCAATCTGACCGCCGAGGCGAAGACTCCGTTCGGGAACCTGCGGGCCCAGGCGGTGGAGGACGGCAAGCCGGTGGGGGACACCGACCTGAAGTTCGAGATCGTGGGCAACACGGCCGCGCGGTTCATCGTCGACGGGAAGCCGCAGACCGAGGCGATCGTCACCACATCGCAGGACGGGGCGGACACGGGCTGGGCGAAGGCCCCCGCACTGACGGCCGGGGACAGGACCGGTGACTTCAGCATCAAGGTCACCTCCGTCGTCAGCCCGTCCGCGACGCCGGCCGTCTACTTCATGCACGTGACCGAAGCCTCGAAGTCGGACGAGATCCGCCTCCAGTTCATCGACATGAAGGCCAACCCGCTGGACGGCCCGGTGAAGCTGCAAGCGAAGTACCCCGACAAGAACGAGCACACCCACATCGGGTCGGTCATGCCGGGCCAGGACTGGGTGAAGTTCGCCGGCGAGAAGCGCTTGAAGGTCCCGTTCCAGCTCGTCGTGAAACAGGTCAACTGCCCGTATCGCGAACTCGGCACCGGCAGCATCACCGCCGTCCGCGACCCCAAGACCGACCAGTTGATCCTGAACTCCGAGGGAGACGGCAAGCTCCCGGCGAACATGATCATGGTTCACGTCAAGAACACGAACCAGTACGTCTTCACCTGGCGAGGCACCCCGAAGCACGGACCTGCCCACGTCGCTTCGCGCGGTTGAGCCGGTCCGCTCGCGGCACATCGGTGACTTCACTCGCCGGGCGGGGGGGGGGAGGCACGGCCGGGCCCGGCGAGGCCGCCGCCCCCTTGAGGCATGGCGGCCTTACGACATGGCGGCCTCGGATCTGATCCTCACCGCACCTGCGGCTCCTCCGAGCGCGCTTGGTCCGGTGTCGCGTCACTCACGTGATCCGGCCGACGCAGCCGGCCCGCCTTCCCCAACTGCCGCGTCCGGTCGGTCTGATCCGGCTGATCCGACTGATCGGCCGTCTGCTCCACCGGCTCCGGCGTCGGCTGTACCGGCGGCTGCTGTACCGGCGGCTGCTGCTGAGTGCGGGACTGCTGTACCTGGGGCTGGGGCTGGGGCTGGGGCTGGGCCTGCGGCGCCTGCTGCGTGGAGCGTTCGAGGAAGCGCAGCAGCTCCACCGGGAACGGCAGCACCAGTGTGGAGTTCTTCTCCGCCGCCACCGCCACCACGGTCTGGAGCAGCCGCAGTTGGAGCGCCGCGGGCTCGTCCGACATCTCGTGCGCGGCCTCGGCCAGCTTCTTCGAGGCCTGGAGCTCCGCGTCGGCGTTGATGACGCGCGCCCGCCGCTCGCGATCGGCCTCGGCCTGCCGGGCCATCGACCGCTTCATGGTCTCCGGCAGCGACACGTCCTTGATCTCCACCCGGTCGATCTGCACGCCCCACCCCACGGCCGGGCTGTCGATCATCAGCTCCAGGCCCTGGTTGAGCTTCTCGCGGTTGGAGAGCAGATCGTCCAGATCGCTCTTGCCGATGATCGAGCGCAGCGAGGTCTGGGCCATCTGGGAGACGGCGAAGCGGTAGTCCTCCACCTCGACGACGGCGTTGGCCGGGTCGATCACCTTGAAGTACACGACCGCGTCCACGCGCACCGTGACGTTGTCACGGGTGATGCCCTCCTGCGCGGGCACGGGCATCGTGACGATCTGCATGTTCACCTTGCGCAGCCGGTCCACGGCCGGGATCACCATCGTGAACCCCGGCCCGCGCACGGACTCCCGCAGCCGGCCTAGGCGGAAGACCACGCCCCGCTCGTACTGCTTGACCACACGGGCCGCCGCGAGTGCGTACAGCACACCCGCGGACGCGACCGCCGCTCCTGCTGCCACCAGCTCCTCGACCATCACGGCCCCCTAGCCGTCCTGGGCCCCTCCCCGTCTGCGGCAGCGGGGAGGGCGGGTGTTATTTCCCACGGTATGCCCGCTACGGGCAGGGGTCGAGCCCCCGGCCCGTAGCCGGGGGCGGGGCCGGGGCGGGGTCAGGCCGAGGCCGGCCGCTCGATCTCGGCGGCGACATGCCCGGCGTACGGGCGCAGGCGCGGCAGCAGATCGTCCCAGCTCTCGCGCTCCGCGCCGAGAGGGCCGAGGTATCCGGCCCGTGCGCGGGACAGTACGGGGCGGTGCTCCTCGGGGAGCCGGGCGAGCGCCCAGTCGGCGGCCGCGTCCTTCGAACCGATCTCCCCGGTCGCCAGGGTCCGCCAGACGCGGGCGAGCGTGAGGACGACGTTGCGGGTGTCGTCCTCCAGCTCGGCCAGCAGCTCCGGCACCCCGGCGACGATGCCGCGGCGCAGGTCCTCGTGGGGTACGGCGTCGAGCGCGGCGGCCGGGGGCGGCCCGTACAGAGGGGCGTCGCCGAGCAGCGCCATGGTGATCAGCGGCGCGAGATCGGGGCTCTCCCCCGGCCCCGGCGTCCGCCCTCGCTCGTACTCCGTACGCAGCCACTCGCCGTACTGGAACTCGCAGCGCGGCGGATACCGCCACGGCCGTACGTCGTCCTGGACGACGACCGTCAGCTCTACGGGCCGCCCGCTGCCGCCGTTCCCCGTGCCGGAGATCCTCAGCAGCGCGTCCACGAGGGCCCGCCGCTCCCCCGCCGTCGTACGCCGCCGCAGGACGGCCAGCACATCGAGGTCACTGCTCGGCCGCAGCCCGTCCAGCACGGCGGAGCCATGGAGGTACGCGCCGACGACGTCCGCGCCGAACACCTGCCGCACCAGGCGCACGACGTCCTCGGCCTGCGCTTCCGTTGTCGTCACGGTCCGGATCGTAGGGAGCGGGCGCGGCGGGGGCCAACGGGTTTCCGGCACGGCGACGCCGCCGTACGGTCACCGCTTAATCTGTTGATCATGACCGATTCCGCAGACGTACGCCGCATCGCCCTCTCCCTGCCGGAGACGGTGGAGAAGGAGGCGTGGTCCATGCCCACCTTCCGCGTCGCCGGCAAGATGTTCGTCACGGTCCCCGACGACGAGACCTCGTTCGCCGTGCGCTGCCCGGCGCACGAGCGGCAGGAGCTGATCGCGGCGGAGCCGGAGAAGTTCTGGGTGCCGCCGCACGAGGCCGCCTCCAACTGGGTGCGCGTACGGCTCGCCGCGCTGGAGGACGTCGACGAGCTGCGGGACATCCTCGTCGACTCCTGGAAGCAGGCGGCCCCGCAGCATCTGCTGGATGCCTTCACCGGAGCGGCCTGAGCGTGCGATCCGATCAATTCCCCTCTCTGATAAGGGGGTTATGGATCGTCGGCACGACAGCCGTCGTGACCGTCGCCCTGACCGCTTGGTGGCTCTGGGAGGACCGGATGAGCCGCGAGCGCGACAACGGGCCGGTGTCGAGCCAGGTGCTGGTGAGCCGGGACGGGCGTACGCTCACCACCGCCGTCACGTGGGCCCCTTGCAACGAGGCGCGGCCCGTACTGCTGGCGCGGGAGTCCGCCGACACAGTGGATGTGTCGATCCGGGCAGACCTCCCCGATATGTCGCACCCCTGCGAAACCTCGAAAGGTCAACAGGTCGACGTCACGCTGCGGGCCCCCTTGGGAAAGCGGCGGCTCGTCGAGCGCCTCACCGGCGAACGCATCCGCCCTTTCGACAGCGCTTTCCTCCGCGCCCCTCGCTATCTCCCGCCGGGTTACACGCAGACGGACGCCATGTACCAGGAGGCGCCCGGCCCCCAGCCCGGCCTGCCGTACCTGTTCTCCCGAGACGGCGAACACGGGCCCGCCTGGACCCGCTACTACCGCAAGGGTTCGGGAGCCCCTTCGCTGGCCATAGCGCAGATCACCGGACGGGACCGGCAGGAGGGCGGCTCGGGCAAGGCGGTGACGGTCTCCGGGCTGCCCGGCCGCCTCTTCGAGAGGGCGGGTTCCGAGCACGGCGTGGCCTGGTTCGACGGGACTTTCACCTACATGGTGTGTGCGGCGGACTCGCGTCTGGCCGTCGGCGAACTGCTCAAGGTCGCGGACCGGCTCGGCGGCGGGGAGCGGAGCGGGGCCGCGTACGGACCGGCGGCGCTCCCCCGGTGAATCGCCTGAGCCCGTACACCTGCCTCCGGCCGGAACTCCGGCCGGAGGCAGGCGGAATGGGGAAGGCAGTGAAGGTGGGGAAGTACGCCGCGCCTTCCCTCGGAACGCGCTCAGAACAGATCAGAACAGAACAGGCTCAGAACAGGCTCACGCCGTAGGCGTTCATCGCTTCGACCACCGGCTGGAAGAACGTCGTGCCGCCGGAGGTGCAGTTGCCGCTGCCGCCGGAGGTGAGGCCGTAGGCGGTGGAACCGGAGTAGAGCGAGCCGCCGCTGTCGCCGGGCTCGGCGCAGACGGTGGTCTTGATCAGGCCGGAGACGATGTCGCCGCTGCCGTAGTTGACGGTCTGGTTCAGCGCGGTGACCTTGCCGCTGTGGGTGCCGGTGGTGGAGCCGCGCCGGGTGACGTTCTGGCCCACGGTGGGGTCGGCGGCCTTGGTGATGGGCTGGCTGCCGACGGCGCTGGGGTGGGCCAGCGAGGTGTTCGTGTACTGCACGATGCCGTAGTCGTTACCGGGGAAGCTCGTACCCGTGGTGGGGCCGATGCTCGTGGTCTTGCCGGAGTTCGCGTAGTACGGCGGCTTGCCCTCGGTGCAGTGACCGGCGGTGAGCAGGTAGTACGTGTTGCCCTTGCGCACGTTGAAGCCGAGGGAGCAGCGCCAGCTCGGCGCGTAGATCGCGTCGCCGCCGGAGATGAGCTTCTGGAGCTTGCCCTTCATGTGCTCGATGCGGATGGCGCCGGCGTTGGCGCCCGCCTCGGACTTGATCCTGGCGATGTCGGCCGCGGTGACGGTCTCGTCGACGCCGACGGTGACGGTGTTGGTCTTCCGGTCCACCGACCAGGCCGTGCCCGCGACGTCGGCGCTCCGCACGGCCGAGTCGACGGAGGAGAGCTGGGCGGCGCTGTACGGCTCGGCGGACCGGCCGCCGTCGGCGTGGGCGTTGGTGGAGACCAGCGCCGCCGCGGCCGCGAGGCCCGCGGCCGTGGCGAGCAGGCCGGAACGTCTCACGATGCCGCTGCGGGGGGTGGTGCGCTTGATCCTCACGTTCTTCCTCCCGAGGGGGGTAGGGGGCCGGCCGTGGGGTGGACGGGCCCGTGAGGCGCAGTCAAAGGGCACACCGGATTCCGCTTCCGCCGTGCCCCTGACAAGCGCTGCTGCGGAGTATCGAGGCGTGCGGACGGCAGCCGCAAGGGCATCTTTCGGACGCCTGTCGGCGGCACAACGGCCATGGCCCCGACGGCTCGGAGGCCGCCGGGGCTGGGTGCTGACCCCCTCGGGTCGGCGATAGGACGTAGCGGGGCCGCGGTCGGTTCCCTTCCGTGCGGCGGTCAGTTCCGACCAGGCCCGCAGCCGGTCCCCCTCAGCGCCTCAGCCGGTTCCGCTCCCCCGCCCGTACCTCGATCGGCAGCGTGTTGCCCGGCGGCGGGAAGGGGCAGATGAAGTGGTCGGCGAAGGCGCACGGCGGCAGCAGGGTCCGGTTGAAGTCCACTGTCACCGCGCCGTCGGCGGCCGGGGCCGGTGTGCGCAGGAAGCGGAAGCGGTAGCTGTCCCGGCCGCTCGTGCCGTCGGCGAGCACGGCCCACAGCGACCCGTCCCCCTCCACCGCGACCTGGAGCGTGTGCTCGTCGCCGTCGACCGTGAAGGCGAGTTCGCCGCCGAGCCCGAGCCCCCGCTCCTGGCCGTCGGCGTTGCCCACCCGTACGGTCCGGCTCGCGTCGTACGGGCGGAACAGCCCCTTGAGCGCCCACCGCTCGTCGTAGGCGAAGACGTCGATACCGGCGAAGGAGCGGCGGTTCTCCGCGTCCGGGTCGAAGACGCGGACGGCCCACAGGCCCTCGCGGCGCAGCACGAG
>NZ_JBHVHQ010000369.1:0-7980 GCF_042800135.1 Streptomyces sp. NPDC057654
GGCCCGCGCTGTGGCCGGGCGCGAATCCGTCGTGCCCGGAGCCGCCGGGCTCGGTGGTGCCTGCCGTCTGTCCGCCGTCGCGTGGCGACGGCGGCTTCTCCAGCCCGACGCGTTGTGCTCCGCCCGCCTCCGGCGGCGCCCACGGGTCCCGGTCCCGCGGCTCCGACGGCTGCTCATCGGCCTTGTCGGCGATGTCGGCCATGGCCCTCCCCAGTCGCTTTTCCGTCATGCTACGGCCTGAGTTCTATGGCCGTGCCCACCCCGCATACGATGATCCGAACCTATTTTCCCTGCCATCACGAGCAGCTACCGGAGGCTCCAGGTGTCCGATCTCGCCCCCTTCATCGCCGGTCTCCCCAAGGCGGAGTTGCACGTCCACCATGTCGGTTCGGCGTCCCCGCGCATCGTCGCGGAGCTGGCGGCCCGGCACCCCGACTCGGGGGTGCCCAGCGACCCCGAGGCGCTGGCGGACTTCTTCACCTTCCGTGACTTCGCGCACTTCATCGACGTCTACCTCTCCGTCGTCGACGTGATCCGCGATGCCGAGGACGTGCGGCTGCTGACGTACGAGGTGGCGCGCGACATGGCCCGGCAGAACATCCGCTACGCCGAGCTGACGGTCACCCCGTACAGCTCGACCAGGCGCGGCATCCCGGACGCCGCGTTCGTGGAGGCGATAGAGGACGCCCGTATCGCCGCGGAGGCCGACCTCGGCGTGAGGCTGCGCTGGTGCTTCGACATCCCGGGCGAGGCCGGGCTGACCTCCGCCGAGGAGACCGAGCGCATCGCGACGCAGCTGCGGCCGGAGGGACTCGTCTCCTTCGGGCTCGGCGGCCCCGAGATCGGGGTGCCCCGCCCGCAGTTCGCGCCCTTCTTCGAGCGGGCCATCGCGGCGGGCCTGCACTCCGTGCCGCACGCGGGCGAGACGACGGGTCCCCAGACCATCTGGGACGCCCTGACCGATCTGCACGCCGAGCGCATCGGTCACGGCACCAGCGCCGTCCAGGACCCGAAGCTGCTGGCCCACCTCGCGGAGCACCGCATTCCGCTGGAGGTCTCGCCCACGTCCAACATCGCCACCCGCGCGGTGGCCACGCTGGACGAGCACCCGCTGAAGCAGATGGTCGACGCGGGCTGTCTCGTCACCATCAACAGCGACGACCCGCCCATGTTCGGCACCGACCTCAACGCGGAGTACGCCATCGCGGCCCGCCTCCTGGACCTCGACGCCCGGGGCGTCGCGGCCCTCGCGAAGAACGCGGTCGAGGCGTCCTTCATGGAAGCGGCGGACAAGAAGAAGCTGGCCGCGGAGATCGACGGCTACACGGAGGCGGCGCTGCGGTAGCAGTTGGACGCGTTGGCCACAATGGGCACCATGATCTGCACCGCCGTCGCCCACCGGGGCGACCCCTACGTCCGGCGTGAGAACACCCTCCCCTCCATCCGCTCCGCGCTGCGGGCGGGCGCCGGGGCGGTGGAGATCGACGTGCGCCTCGCCCGCGACGGCGTGCCGGTGCTTCTCCACGACGCGACCCTGGAGCGGCTCTGGGGCCACCAGCGCCCGCTGTCGCAGCTCTCGGCGGCCGAGGTCCGGGGGCTGACGGGCGGCGGCGTGCCCACGCTGCGCGAGGCCCTGCATGAGATCGGGCAGTCCCCGGAGGCCCGCGCGTTCATCGACTTCCCCGACCCGTCGGCGGTGCCGGCCACGGTCGCGGAGGTCCACGCGTGCGGGGCGGCCGAGCGCGCGTACTACTGCGGCGGGCCCGCCGCCATGCTCGCGGTGCGCCGCGCCGACCCCGCCGCCGAGACCGCCCTGACCTGGACGACGCTGGCCCCGCCCCGGCCCGTACTGCTCGCCGACGTCCGCCCCCGCTGGCTCAACTACCGCTTCGGGCTGGTCTCCGAGTCCCTCGTGGAGCGCAACCACGCCGACGGCCTCCTGGTCTCGGCCTGGACCCCCGACACCCGCCGCTCGATGACGCGGCTGCTGCGCGCGGGCGTCGACTCCATCACCACGAACCGGGTGGACGTGCTCTGCGCGCTGCTGGCCCGCCGGTCCGGGCAGCGGAAAGCGGGCCGTACGGGCACCGGCGCACACCGGTGACCCGCACGGCCCGCCCAGCCGAATCGCAGTCGGAACGAAGCTGAGCCTCAGCCCTCGATCGACGTCATCACGTGCTTGACGCGCGTGTAGTCCTCGAAGCCGTAGGCGGAGAGGTCCTTGCCGTAGCCGGACTTCTTGAAGCCGCCGTGCGGCATCTCGGCGACGAGCGGGATGTGGGTGTTGATCCACACGCAGCCGAAGTCGAGCTTCTTGGACATGCGCATCGCGCGCGCGTGGTCCTTGGTCCACACCGATGAGGCGAGCGCGTACTCCACGCCGTTGGCGTGGCTGACGGCCTGCTCCTCGTCCGTGAAGGACTGGACGGTGATGACGGGGCCGAAGACCTCCTGCTGAATGATCTCGTCGTCCTGCTTGAGGCCGGAGACGACGGTCGGGGCGTAGAAGTACCCCTTCTCGCCGACCCGGTGGCCGCCCGCCTCGATCTTGGCGTGGGCGGGCAGCCGCTCGATGAAGCCGGTGACCTGCTTCAGCTGGTTGGCGTTGTTCAGCGGCCCGTACAGCACGTCCTCGTCGTCCGGCAGGCCGGTCTTGGTGTCGGCGGCGGCCTTGGCCAGGGCGGTGACGAACTCGTCGTGGATGCTCTCGTGGACGAGCACGCGGGTGGCGGCCGTACAGTCCTGGCCCGCGTTGAAGTAGCCCGCGACCGAGATCTCCTCGACGGCCTTGGCGACGTCGGCGTCCTCGAAGACGACGACGGGCGCCTTGCCGCCCAGCTCCAGGTGGACCCGCTTGAGGTCCTTGGACGCCGACTCGGCGACCTGCATGCCGGCCCGTACGGACCCGGTGATCGAGGCCATGGCCGGGGTCGGGTGCTCGACCATCAGCCGGCCGGTGTCGCGGTCGCCGCAGACGACGTTGAAGACGCCCTTGGAGTGGCCGAGTTCCTCCAGCACGCCGCCGATGATCTCGCCCAGCAGGACCGTGGAGGCCGGCGTGGTGTCGGAGGGCTTGATGACGACGGTGTTGCCCGCCGCCAGCGCCGGGGCGAACTTCCAGACGGCCATCATCATCGGGTAGTTCCACGGCGCGACCTGCGCGCAGACGCCGATGGGCTCGCGGCGGACGATGGAGGTCAGGCCCTCCATGTACTCGCCGGCCGAGCGGCCCTCCAGCATCCGCGCGGCGCCCGCGAAGAAGCGGATCTGGTCCGCCATCGGCGGGATCTCCTCGCTGCGGACGAGCGCGAGGGGCTTGCCGGTGTTCTCGGACTCCGCGGCGATCAGGTCCTCGGCGCGCGCCTCGATCGCGTCGGCGACCTTGAGCAGCACCTTCTGGCGTTCGCCCGGGATGAGGTCCCGCCAGGCCGGGAAGGCGGCCTCGGCGGCGGCCATGGCGGCGTCGACGTCGGCGGCCCCGGAGAGCGCGGCGGTGGCGTACGCCTCGCCCGTGGTCGGGTCGACCACCTCCGTGGTCCGCCCGTCGGCGGCGTCCCGGAACTCCCCGCCGATGTAGTTGCGCAGTGTGCGAAGCCGTCCAGGCTCGGTGGTCACTTGCCACCCCTCCTGTCAGATGTCCGATGGGTGAGATGCCCAGCCTAGCCAGGTAGGCGACGTTTTCGACACACCCACCACGCACAGACAACGGAATCCGTGAAATATAGAGCTCTCCACAACGAATTTCATCGATTCAGGGTTGCGGGACAGTCGAGTCCCGTGCACAGTGGGACCCGTGGCCACTCGTAGTACTGATCCGAGAAGCGCGAACGGCGCGCAGCCGATCGACGCCGTCTCCCTGGCGATCATCGAACAGCTCCAGGAGGACGGCCGCCGTCCCTACGCGGCGATCGGCAAGGCCGTCGGCCTCTCCGAGGCCGCGGTGCGCCAGCGCGTCCCGCAACAGCGCGACCAGGGCGTGATGCAGATCGTCGCCGTCACCGACCCGCTCACCGTCGGGTTCCGGCGCCAGGCGATGGTCGGCATCAACGTCGAGGGGGACCTCGACCCGGTCGCCGACGCGCTGACCGCCATGAGCGAGGTCGAGTACGTCGTGATGACCGCGGGCTCGTTCGACCTCCTCATCGAGGTCGTCTGCGAGGACGACGACCAGCTGCTGCAAATGATCAACAAGCGCATCCGGACCCTCCCCGGCGTGCGCTCCACCGAGAGCTTCGTCTACCTGAAGCTCCGGAAACAGACCTACACCTGGGGAACGCGATAGCCGTGAGCAAGGACCTCTCGAAGACGGCGTACGACCACCTGTGGATGCACTTCACCCGCATGTCGTCGTACGAGAACGCGCCCGTGCCGACGATCGTGCGCGGCGAAGGCACGTACATCTACGACGACCAGGGCCGGAAGTACCTCGACGGGCTGTCCGGCCTGTTCGTGGTCCAGGCCGGGCACGGCCGCGCGGAGCTGGCCGAGGCCGCCGCCAAGCAGGCCCAGGAGCTCGCCTTCTTCCCGGTGTGGAGCTACGCCCACCCCAAGGCCGTCGAGCTGGCCGAGCGGCTCGCGCACTACGCGCCGGGCGACCTGAACAAGGTCTTCTTCACCACCGGCGGCGGCGAGGCCGTCGAGACCGCGTGGAAGCTCGCGAAGCAGTACCACAAGCTGACGGGCAACCACACCAAGTACAAGGTGATCTCACGGGCCGTCGCCTACCACGGCACCCCGCAGGGCGCCCTGTCCATCACCGGCCTCCCCGCCCTCAAGGCCCCCTTCGAGCCGCTGGTGCCCGGCGCGCACAAGGTGCCCAACACCAACATCTACCGCGCGCCGATCCACGGCGACGACCCGGAGGCGTTCGGCCGCTGGGCCGCCGACCAGATCGAGCAGGAGATCCTCTTCGAGGGCCCGGAGACCGTCGCGGCCGTCTTCCTGGAGCCGGTGCAGAACGCCGGCGGCTGCTTCCCGCCGCCGCCCGGCTACTTCCAGCGGGTCCGCGAGATCTGCGACCGGTACGGCGTGCTGCTCGTCTCGGACGAGGTCATCTGCGCCTTCGGCCGCCTCGGCACGATGTTCGCCTGCGACAAGTTCGGCTATGTGCCGGACATCATCACCTGCGCCAAGGGCATGACCTCCGGCTACTCCCCGATCGGGGCCGCGGTCGTCTCGGACCGCGTCGCCGAGCCCTTCTACCGGGGCGACAACACCTTCCTGCACGGCTACACCTTCGGCGGCCACCCGGTCTCCGCCGCGGTCGCCCTCGCCAACCTCGACATCTTCGAGCGCGAGGGCCTGAACCAGCACGTGCTCGACAACGAGGACGCCTTCCACGCCACGCTGTCCAAGCTGAACGACCTGCCGATCGTCGGCGACGTGCGCGGCAACGGCTTCTTCTACGGCATCGAGCTGGTGAAGGACAAGGCCACCAAGGAGTCCTTCGACGAGGAGGAGTGCGAGCGGCTGCTGTACGGCTTCGTCAGCAAGAAGCTGTACGAGAACGGGCTGTACTGCCGGGCGGACGACCGCGGCGACCCGGTCATCCAGCTCTCCCCGCCGCTGATCTCCGACCAGTCGACGTTCGACGAGATCGAAGGAATCGTCCGGGGCGTGCTCGAAGAGGCGTGGACCAGGATCTGACGTACCGACAGCGCGGCGGCCGCTCACTCCACCTTCGGAGGAAGCGGCCGTTTTCGCGTGCGTTCGCGCGTGTTCGCGCCTACACATCTGTAATCAGCCCAATGTAATGAGCCCGACCGGAGGAAAGTGGGCCGCTCCTGCGCCGAGCCTCGACGGAAGCTAGTATCCGGGTTCCGTACGGTGCCAGTGACCCATTGGCCTCCGGTTCGTTCACCCGGACAGGGGAACGGACCCCACAGCGACCCGAGGTGCTCGACATGGCGGCCCCGCCGGACAACGACGTGCTCTGGGCACGCGGACTGCACTACTCGCACAGCGGCTCCCCCGCTCTCGCCGGTATCTCCCTCGGTGTCCGCGAGCGCGAGATCCTCGCCGTCACCGGGCCCCGCGGCTCCGGCAAGACCACCCTGCTGAAGTGCCTGTCGGGCCAACTGCCGCCGGAGAGCGGCGAGGTGTGGTTCAACAGCGCGCCCGTGCACACCCTCACCCCGGTGGGCCGGGAGCGGCTGCGGCGCGAGCGGTTCGGCTGGATCGACACCGAACCGCACCTCGTGCCCGAGCTCACCGGCTGGGAGAACGCCGCCCTGCCGCTGCTGCTGCGCGGCACCGGCAACCGGGCCGCCCGGCAGAAGGCCGTCGAGTGGCTGGAGCGGCTCGACGTCGGTGACTGCGTTCGCAAACGCCCCTCCGCCCTCCTCCAGGCGCAGCGGCAGCGCGTCGCCATCGCCCGCGCGCTCGCCGCCGAGCCGACGGTGCTCTTCGCCGACGAGCCGACCGCGCCGCTGCACCGCGCCGACCGCGCCCAGGTGCTCCGTACGATCACGACGGCGGCCCGCTCGCACGGCATCACGGTCGTCCTCGCGACGCACGACACGGAGGCGGCCACCCTCGCCGACCGGATGGTCTCGGTGGTCGACGGCCGCCGGGTCGGCGCGGTCCCGGCCCCAGAGGCGGAGGGCAAGCCCGCGTGCTCAGTCTCCGCCTAGCCCGCGGCGCCCACCCCCTCGTACTCCTGCGGCGGCTGCTGCTCACGGCGGCGGCCGGCGGCGTGGGCTTCCTGCTGCTGTGCACGCTGGGGCACGCCGCCGCGCACCCGAAGGACATCGACGGCTCGCTGGTGCGCCTCGCGTGGTGCGCGGTGCCGCTGGCCGCCACCGCGCAGCTGTCCGTGGCGATCGCCCGTACGGACCCGGCGACGGGCCCGCGCTCGGGGCTGGCCGCCGCCGGGTACGGGCCGGGCCGCCTCACGCTGCTGTCGGCGGTGTCGGCCGCCGTGTCCTGCGCGCTCGGCAGCGCGCTCGCGCTCCTGGTCTTCCTCCAGCTGCGCGGCGACCTCGTCGGGCGGCCGGTCGGCGCGACCGCCGAACTGCTCGGCGCGGGCGAGCCGTTGCCGTGGGCCGCGGTCCTCACGCTGCTCGCCGCGGGACCCGTGACCACCGCGGTCGCGAGCGCCGTCGCGCTGCGGCCCCGCGCGCCGCGCGCCGAGTCGGCCGCGCCGTCCGGCATCTCGCACGGCCTGCCGTGGGGCATCGCGCTGACCGCGGTCGGCCTCGCCCTGGAGGCGTACGCGGGCCGCGGCCCGGCGCCCTCCCCCGAGTCGCTGTTCCCGCTGCCCGGCCGCATGGACGGCAGTCCGCCGGGCGTCGTGGGCGGCTGGGTGCTCACCGCGATCGGGCTCGTCCTGGCCGGACCGGGGCTCGCGCAGCTCATCGGGAAGGTGCTGTCCGCCGGGCGGCCCGGCGCGCTGCGGCTGCTGGCCGGCCGGGTGCTCCAGGACGACGCGGTGCGGATCGGCCGGCCGCTGGGCGTGGTGTGCGCGGTCGCCTCGGGCGCGCTGGCGGCGGCCGAACTGTACGGGACGGCCTGGGAGTCGGCGGGCCCCCGCCCGTTCGGCCCGCTGACCGGTCTGGGCGCCGCGGTCGTCATAGCGTGCGCCACCGCCACGGCGATCACGGCGGGTCTGGAGACCCGGAACCGCCGGGGCGAGACCACGGCCGCGCTGCTGCGCCTCGGCGCCCCGGCCGCCGTCCTGCGCGGCGCGGCGGCGCTCCGTACGGCCGTGCTGCTGGCCGTGCTCGCCGCGCTGACGTGGGCGGTCGGGCTGCTGGCGGCGCTTCCTCTGACGCGGTGAGCGGCGGGGCTCACGCCGTTGTCACGCCTTCGCGAGGCGGACGAAGGCGGTCCGGGGGCAGGTTCTAGCATGGCCGGATGCAGGCGAGCCCCTCTTCCCCGGCCGGCCGGAACGCGGCCCACCGCCCCGTCTCGGCGGAGCCGTCGGCCCCTTCGCGGCGACGCCCGGCCACGTCGCCCCGCGAGATCGCGTCCATCGAGGAG
>NZ_JBHVHQ010000370.1:0-7971 GCF_042800135.1 Streptomyces sp. NPDC057654
ACGTCGGCCCTCTCAGCCGTCGCCCCACAGCATCACAGCCGCTGGGCTCACAGTCGCCGAGCTCACAGCCGCTGAATGATCGTCCCCGTGGCCAGCGCACCGCCCGCGCACATCGTGATCAGCGCGAATTCCTTGTCCCTGCGCTCCAGTTCATGCAGCGCGGTGGTGATCAGCCGGGCCCCGGTGGCGCCGACCGGGTGGCCGAGCGCGATCGCGCCGCCGTTCACGTTCACCTTCGCCATGTCCTGCTCGAAGACGCGCCCCCAGGACAACACCACTGACGCGAACGCCTCGTTGATCTCCACGAGGTCGATGTCCTTGAGCGCCATGCCGGCCTTGCCGAGCACGGCGCGCGTCGCGTCGATGGGCCCGTCGAGGTGGAAGTGCGGGTCGGAGCCGACCAGCGCCTGGGCGACGATACGGGCGCGGGGCCGCAGCCGCAGCGCCCGCGCCATCCGCTTGGACGCCCACATCACGGCGCACGCGCCGTCCGAGATCTGCGAGGAGTTCCCGGCCGTGTGCACGGCGGTCGGCATGACGGGCTTGAGGCCGCCGAGCGCCTCCATGCTCGTATCGCGCAGCCCCTCGTCACGGTCGACGAGCCGCCACATGCCCTGCCCGGCCGTCTGCTCCTCCTCGGTGGTGGGCACCTGGACGGCGAAGGTCTCGCGCTTGAACCGCTCCTCGGCCCAGGCCGCCGCCGCGCGCTGCTGCGAGGCGAGGCCGAGCCCGTCGACGTCCTCGCGGGTCAGCCCGCGCCGCTGGGCGATCCGCTCGGCGGCCTGGAACTGGTTGGGGAGGTCCACGTTCCACTCGTCCGGCCAGGGCTTGCCCGGCCCGTGCTTGGACCCGCTGCCCAGCGGCACCCGCGACATGGCCTCGACGCCGCAGCCGATGCCGATGTCGATGACACCGCCCGCGATCATGTTGGCGACCATATGGTTGGCCTGCTGGGAGGAGCCGCACTGGCAGTCGACGGTGGTGGCGGCGGTCTCGTACGGGAGGCCCATGGCGAGCCAGGCGTTGCGCGCCGGGTTCATGGACTGCTCGCCCGCGTGCGTGACCGTGCCGCCGACGATCTGCTCGACGCAGTCCGGCTGGATGCCCGTACGGGCCAGGAGTTCGCGGTACGTCTCGCCCAGCAGATAGGCGGGGTGGAGATTGGCGAGCGCGCCCCCGCGCTTGCCGATGGGGGTGCGTACGGCTTCGACGATGACGGGTTCCGCGGCCATGACTCGTCCTCTCCTCGCGTCCGCAGGGCGTCCCGGCGCCCACGGCAGAACTAGTACCCGTTCTAGTTCTGCACGCAGTCTCACGACTGGCGGGCCCGGTACGCAAGGGTCGTGCACGCACCGCGTCCGCGCCGGGTACGCAACAGATGCCGCCGCGACCCTTGCGACCTATAGAACTCGTTACTACCTTCAGGCCAACTTCTGATGGGCCGTCAGACCTGGAGTGGCCGATGTCCTGCCCAGTACATTCCGAAGGACCGCCCGAAGGAATCCCCCACGGAATCCCGCACGGACTCCCCGAAGGCTTCGACTTCACCGACCCCGACCTGTACCACCAGCGGGTGCCGCTCCCGGAGTTCGCGCGGCTGCGGGAGACCTCCCCGGTCTGGTGGAACGCCCAGCCGCACGGCATCGCGGGCTTCGACGACGACGGGTACTGGGTCGTCACCCGCCACGCCGACGTCAAGGAGGTCTCCACCAAGCCGGAGACCTACTCGGCGGGGCTCAACACGTCGATCATCCGCTTCAACGAGCACATCCAGCGCGAGCAGATCGACGTCCAGAAACTCATCATGCTCAACATGGACCCGCCCGAGCACACCCGGGTCCGCCAGATCGTGCAGCGCGGCTTCACGCCGCGCGCCATCCGGGCCCTTGAGGACGCCCTGCGCGACCGGGCCCGGAAGATCGTGACCGAGGCGAAGGAGAGCGGGCGCGGCGACTTCGTCACCGACATCGCCTGCGAACTGCCGCTCCAGGCCATCGCCGAACTGATCGGCGTGCCGCAGGAGGAGCGGGCCAGGATCTTCGACTGGTCGAACAAGATGATCGCGTACGACGACCCCGAGCTGGCCATCACGGAAGAGGTCGGCGCCAACGCGGCCATGGAGCTCATCTCGTACGCGATGAACCTCTCCGCCGCCCGCAAGGAGTGTCCGGCCAAGGACATCGTCAGCCAGCTGGTGGCCGCCGAGGACGAGGGCAACCTCGGCTCGGACGAGTTCGGCTTCTTCGTGCTGCTGCTGGCCGTGGCGGGCAACGAGACGACGCGCAACGCCATTTCGCACGGCATGCACGCGTTCCTCACCCATCCCGACCAGTGGGAGCTGTACAAACGGGAACGCCCGGCGACGGCTGCCGAGGAGATCGTACGGTGGGCGACCCCGGTCGTCTCCTTCCAGCGCACGGCTGCCCACGACACGGAACTGGGCGGGGCCCGCATCAAGAAGGGCCAGCGCGTGGGCATCTTCTACGCCTCGGCCAACAACGACCCCGAGGTCTTCGACCACCCGGAACTCTTCGACATCACCCGCGACCCCAACCCCCATCTCGGCTTCGGCGGCGGCGGCCCGCACTTCTGCCTGGGCAAGTCCCTGGCCGTCCTCGAAATCAACCTCATCTTCAACGCCATCGCCGACACCCTCCCGGACATCCGCTTGACGGGGGCCCCGAGGAGGCTGAGGTCGGCTTGGCTGAACGGGATCAAGGAGATGGGGGTGGCTTACGCGTAGGGGGTGCGATGGTGCTCGGTGGGGCGGTATTCGGTGATACCGCCCCACAGCCCTCCCCCAACCCTCAACCCAATTAGCCGAGTTCCCGTACCTTGCCAGTGGTCATTGGCGGACTTACTCTCGGGTATACCGCACGGTTGGCATGACCCCTACACACAGTTCGGCAGCTCAACCGCATGGTCGTGCCGCCGCTCCCCCCACGTGATTCGACAGCGCTACGCGACGTTCATCGAAGGGGCAATACGACATGAAAGACGCACACGGCAGACAGGTGACGGGCCGGGTCAGGTGGCGGAGATTCGCCGTGCTGTCCGTGCCCGGGTTCGCGGTGACGGGAGCGCTTGCCATCGCCCTCGCCAACGGGGCACTGGCGGCGTCGTTCGCCGTGTCGGGACAGCAGTTCAAGGTCTCGGCCTCCAGCCTCAAGGGCGACGGCTTCGCCCAGTACGGCAGCATCGACACCAACGCCCGCGGCGATCTCCTGCCGGTGGCCGTGACCGCCATCAAGAAGGCCGAGCTGCACAATCTCTGCCAGTCGGTCGTCACCCACCTGCCCGTCATCGGGGACATCTCCCTGAAGCTCTCCGCCGGTGGCGGCGGCAAGCCCGTCGAGGCCGAGAACCTGTTCGTCGACGCGACCCAGCTCTCGGGCAACGCCTCGTTCAACAACATCGAGATCGGCCGCGACGCCTCGACGCTCGACAAGGGCCCCGACAGCGCGCAGGGCCTCCAGGACCTGTTCGCCCAGCAGGCCGACGACGTCAACATCACCGACCTCCACCAGACGGCGTGGGCCACCAACGCCGCGACGTTCAAGCTCACCGGCCTGAGCATGAACGTGTCCAAGGGCAAGAAGGAATGCTTCTGAGCCGGGGCCGGTGGCGGCAGTGGCGCCGGGGCCGCCCCTTCTGGGGCGGGCTGGCCGCCATCGTCGCGGGCGCCGAGATCTGCGCCATCCCGCTCGCGCCGCTGAAGGTCATGCTCCATCAGGGCATCGCCGGCATCCCGTCCGTCCTCATGGGCGCGGTCATGATCCTGATGGGGCTCGCCGCCTGGTTCGCCCCGCAGTACCGGTCGCTGGCCGGGATCGTCACGGTGATGGTGGCCGCCGCCGCGCTGGTCATGTCCAACCTCGGCGGCTTCCTCGTCGGGACGCTCATCGGGATCGTCGGCGGCGGCCTGATCTTCGCCTGGCAGCCGCTCCCGAGTACGGACGTACAGCCGGGCGCACCACCGGACGCGTCACCGCACACACCACCGGACGCGCCCCAGGACGCCTCGCCGCCCGGAGCGGCACCGCCCGACGACACCCAGCCCCTGGACGTACCGCCCGCCACCGACGCCGGCCCCGCCAGCCTCCGCAAGCTCTGACCCTCGCTCCCCAACTCTCACTCCTCACCCCTCAAGGAGATCCGATGAGACCCCAGCCCTTACGCGCCCGCGCCCTCCTCGCCCCGGCCGCCGGGCTCGCCTGTGCCGCCGCGTTCGCCCTCAGCGGCACCGCGGGCGCCGCGGCCCCCGCCTCGGCCCCCGTCGCCGCCCCCGGCATCGCCCCGGCCTCGACCACCGTCACCCCGGCCGGTCACCACTTCGCCGCCAACCTGACCGGCAAGGCCACCTTCAAGGCCGGAGCCGTGACGGTGACGTGTACGGTCTCCAGTTCCGCGCCCGGCTCCGGCGCCAACAACCAGGTTCCGGCGACCCCCGGCAACACCAACCCCTCGGGCCCGGTCTCGAACGCCATCAACGCGCCCACCTTCAGCTCGTGCAGCGCCAGCCTCCCCGGCGTGACCGCCTCCATCACCACCAGCGGCAACTGGGGCGTCGCCATGCAGAACGGCTCCCCGGTCTCCGCGAGCCTGACGATCCCCACCGGCGGTTTCGTCCTCCAGACCAGCGGGCTGGCCTCCTGCACCGTGACGGCCGCGCCCAGCGCCGCGGCGAACATCGCCGGCACCTGGACCAACGGCGCGCCGTCGAAGCTCGGGTTCTCGAACGCGGCCGTGCCGGTCCACGTCGTCGGCGGCTTCGGCTGCCCGACCAGCTCCACGTCCTCGACGTTCAGCGCCACGTACAACGTCACGGACACGACCGACCCCGCGTCGCAGATCACCGTCACCGGCTGAGCACCGGCTGGGCACCGGCCGACTACCAGCCGCCCGACGCTCACCCGCCCCGCCCGCCCCGACTCCAAGAATTCAAGTCGCGAAGCCACCCACCCCACCCCATGATGGTGGGACGCGACGATCCGAGTCGGGGCGAGCGGGAGGCTGTGCCATGTTCGCAAGTCTGGGCCGCTTCGTGGTCCGCCGGCCGTGGTGGGTGATCCTCGCCTGGGTCATAGCCGCCGCGGCCGTCATCTCGCTCGCCCCCAAGCTCACCTCCAGCAGCGACGAGGCGAGTTTTCTCCCCGGCGACTACGAGTCGATCAGGGCCTCGGACGTCCAGGAGAAGGACTTCCCCCAGCAGCAGAACATCGGCGCGATCATCGTCTTCCAGCGCTCCGACGGCGCGCGGCTCACCGCCCGCGACAGCGCGTCCGTGGCGAAGATCGCCGCCGCGCTGAACAAGGAGAAGATCAAGGGCATCGACGCCGTCGCCGCCGGCTCGACCTCGCCCAACAAGCGGGTGCAGACCGCCGCGGTCGCGATGCCCAAGGTGACCGACCCCGCCGACAAGAGCCCGCAGGACGCCGTCAAGGAGCTGCGCAAGGATCTGAAGCCGGATCTGCGCGGTACGGGCCTCAAGGCGGGCGTCACCGGCTCCGCCGCGCAGGCGCTGGACGAGAGCGACTCCTCCGAACGGGCCGGGATGCTGGTCGCCGCGGGCACAGTCGTGATCATCATCTTGCTGTTGCTGGTCATCTTCCGCAGCCCGATCATCGCGCTGCTGCCCGTCATCCTCATCGGCCTCATCTCGCCGATGGCCACCGGACTGATCGCCTCCGCCAACAAGGCGTTCGACATGAAGGCGGACAGCTCCGTCCAGGAGCTGCTGACCGTCGTGCTCTTCGGCGTCGGCACCGACTACATCCTCTTCCTGCTGTTCCGGTACCGGGAGGCGCTGCGCGCCGGCGAGGATTCCAAGAGCGCCATGGTGCACGCCGTGGAGCGGGTCGGCGAGGCCATCACCTCGGCGGCCGGCGCGGTGATCGTCGCGTTCGCGGCGCTCGCGCTGTCCACGCTCGGCATGCTCAAGTCGATGGGACCCGCGCTCGCCATCGCGGTGTTCGTGACGCTGCTGGCCGGGCTCACGCTCGTACCGGCCGTGGTGTCGCTGCTGGGCACCCGCGTGTTCTGGCCGTCGAAGGCGTGGCGGCACGAGCCGAAGGGCACTGCCTTCGCCCGGCTCGGGAAGTCGATCGCCCGTCGCCCCGCCGTCTGGGCGCTGATATCCGCCCTGGTCATGGGCGGTCTGGCGGTCGGCGCGCTGGGCTACCGGGCCAACTTCGACCTCGCCGGCTCCTCGCTGCCGAAGACCAAGGAGTCGATGGTGGCGATGCGGGACATGCAGAAGGGCTTCCCAGCCGGCACGGTCGATCCCACCTCGGTCTATCTCTCCACGAACGACGACCGCCCGCTGACCGACGCGCAGGCCGCGTCGTTCCGTACGGACCTGAGCAAGGTCAAGGGCGTCGGCTCGGTCTCCGCTCCCAAGGCGAGCGCGGACCGCTCGACGGTCTCCTACTCCGTCGTCCTGTCCGACCCGCCCGCCTCCGACGAGGCCCTGTCGACGGTCAAGGACCGGCTGCGTCCGGCCGCGCACGACGGCGCCCCGCAGGGCACGAAGGCGCTGGTCGGCGGCATCACCGCCGTCTACGTCGACATCAACAAGGCGGTGGACCGCGACTATTCGGTGGTCTTCCCCGTCGCCGCGCTGTGCATCATGGTGATTCTGGGACTGCTGCTGCGCAGCCTCGTCGCGCCCTGGTATCTGATGCTGTCCGTCGCCCTCGGCTTCGGCGCGACGCTCGGCGCGACGTCGATCATCTTCCAGCAGATCGGCAGCCAGCCGGGGCTGATGTTCATGCTCCCGGTGATCATGTATCTCTTCGTCGTCGCGCTCGGCACCGACTACAACATCCTGATGGTCTCCCGGCTGCGCGAGGAGGCCCGCGAGGGCCGCGACCCGCACGACGCGGCGGGCACCGCCATCCGCCACTCCGGGCCGACGATCGCCGCGGCGGGCGTGATCCTCGCGGGCACCTTCGCGACGCTGATGCTGGCGGGCAACTCCACGCTCTCCCAGATGGGGTTCGCGCTGTCCTTCGGCATTGTGGTGTCGGCGTTCGTCATGGCGATGGTCTTCACGCCGAGCCTGACGGCGCTGATCGGGCACGCGGCGTGGTGGCCGGGGCACGGCGACGAGAAGCGCGAGCCCGCCACACCGGCCGCGGCAGCACCTCCGCCACCCCCTTCATCAGGCTGAGTCCGGGAAGCGGCGCCGCTCTGCCGATCACGCCGTGCCTCGCGTACGGTCGCGCCCATGAATGAAAACGTGGACCTCTCCGCGCTCAGCGCCCAACACTCGGGCACGCCCCGCCTGTTGGGCCACCTCGCCCGCCCCGAGGGGACCGGCCCCTGGCCCGGTGTCGTGGTGATCTTCGAGGCGATCGGCGCGGACGCGGTGAATCTGCGGCTCAACGAGCGGATGGCGGCGGCGGGTTACCTGGCGCTGATGCCCGACCTCTATACGGGCCGCAAGGCGATCCGCTGCATGGTGCCGACGATGCGTCAGCTGGCGCAGGGGCACGGCCCGGCGTTCGCGGACATCGAGGCGTCGCGGCAGTGGCTGCTCGCCGAGCCCTCGTGCACGGGCAAGATCGGCGTCATCGGGTTCTGCATGGGCGGCGGCTTCGCGCTCGTACTCGCCGGGCAGGGCCGGTTCGACGCGGCGGCGGCCAACTACGGGCAGCTGCCGAAGGAGTTGGACAAGGCGATGGAGGGCGCGTGCCCCGTCGTCGCGAGTTACGGCGGGCGCGACAAGCCGTTCCGGGCCAACGCGGCCAAGCTGGAGTCGGCGCTCCAGCGCGTCGGCGTCACGCACGATGTGAAGCTCTACCCCAAGGCGGGGCACAGCTTCCTGAGCGACGCCGAGAACGTACCGCGCGCGCTGGCGCCGGTCATGCGGCGCATCACCGGCTTCGGCCCGGAGCCGGAATCGGCGGCCGATGCCTGGCAGCGGATCGACGCGTTCTTCGGGGAGCATCTGACGGAGAAGTGAAGTGA
>NZ_JBHVHQ010000371.1:0-7932 GCF_042800135.1 Streptomyces sp. NPDC057654
GCCCTATGGGCACCCCCGAGCCGCCGCAGCCCGGCAGCACCACGCTGTACCGGTCCGGGCGTCGGCGCCGCCCGCGCAGGCGGGATCGGCGGGACCGGCGGGGCCGTCGCCGGCTGAGCTGGCCGAAGCGGATTCTGCTGGCGCTGCTGACCCTGGTGGTGCTGTTCGTCGCCTTCGCCGCGGGGCTCTACCTCTGGGCGGGCACGCAGGTGCACACCGTCGGCGCGCTCGCCGGTTACGAGGGCCGTCCGGCGGCCGGGAAGGGCACGGACTGGCTGCTGGTGGGTTCCGACAGCCGTTCGCATCTCACCGCGCGGCAGCGCAAGGAACTGCACGTCGGCAACGACGCGGGGCTGAACACCGACACGATCATGGTGCTGCACTACGGCGACAGCGGCCCGTACCTGGTGAGCCTGCCCAGGGACTCGTACGTGCCGATCCCCGGCCACGGCAAGAACAAGATCAACGCGGCGTACGCGCTGGGCGGGCCGAAGCTGCTGACGCGGACCGTGGAGCAGGCGACGGGGCTGCGGATGGGGCATTACGCCGAGGTGAACTTCCTCGGTTTCGTCGATCTCGTCAACGCGCTGCACGGGGTGCGCATCTGTCTTCCCCAGCCGCTGCGCGACGAGAAGTCCGGGGCCGACTTCGGCCGCGGCTGCCGGGACATGAACGGCAAGCAGGCCCTCGCCTACGTCCGCGCCCGGTACAGCGATCCCGAGGGTGACCTGGGACGGGTCAAGCGGCAGCAGCGATTCCTGGGCGCGGTCGCGGACCGGATGCTGGGCGCGTCCGTGCTCCTCAATCCGTTCCGGCTGGTGCCCGTGGTGGACGCGGGGCTGTCGGCGCTCACTGTCGACAAGGGTACGGGCGTGTGGGATCTGGGCAGGATGGGCTGGTCGATGAAGCAGATCGCGGACGGCGGGGGGCGGAGCGTGACGGTGCCGGTCGCCGGTCCCGGTCAGGACCGGCCCGGCGCCGGTGACGTGCTGGTCTGGGACGAGGCGGGGGCGCGGCGGCTCTTCGACGCGTTGCGCGCCGACAGGCCGATTCCGACTTCTGGCACCAATTGACGCATCCTTGACTGGTGGAGTGGGCGGAGTGTCGCGTTATGGGCACTTCGGCTGATCCACAAGGATGTGCGCCGGACCGCGTTACATGCCGGACAAAAGGGGCTTGAAGGATGAGTGCATCGATGTCTCCCCACGGTTTCGCTGTAGTGCGGGGCCGCGGATACCGGATCGAACAGGTCGACCGCGCGCTCGGCGACGTCTCCCACGAGCGCGACACGGCCTGGGAGCGGGCAGCCCGGCTGACCGTGCTCGCCAAGGAGATGGAGGCCGAGGCGGAACGGCTGCGCGAGGTCGTCGCCAACCTCGCCCCGCAGACCTATGAGAGCCTCGGCGGCCGGGCCGCCGACCTCCTCGCCATCGCCGACGGGGAGGCCGCCGGGGTGCGCGGCAGCGCCGAGGCCGCCGCCGAGGAGCTGAGCGGCTCCGCCGCCGACCACGCCCGCGCGGTCCACGACGCCGCGGCCGCGTACTCCGCGTCCGTACGGACCGAGGCCGAGGAGTGGGCCGAGGAGGCCACCGCGGCGGCCCAGCACATCGCCGACGACCTGCGCGCCGAGGTGCGCCGCGAGGTCAAGGACCGGCGCGCCGAGTCCCTCGCGGCGCTCAAGGACATGCGGCAGCGCACCGCCGAGACCCTCGCCGAGCAGGAGAAGGACCACTCCGAGCGGTGGGACGCGGCGGGCCGGGAGCTCGCCGGGCACGAGGCGGACACGGACGCGCACATCATGGACCTGGAGGAGTACGGGCGGCGGGTGCTGGCCGAGTCGCAGCGCGCGTACGCGGAGGTCGAGGAGTCCATCCGGCACGGCCAGGAGGACGCCGAGGCCCAGGCCGAGTCGCTGGTCTCGCAGGCCCGGTCGCGGGCGGAGCGCGTGGAGCGGGAGACGGAGCGGGTGCTGCGCGAGCACGAGGAGGAGCGCGACGAGCTGCGCGCCCACATGGTGCACGTCCGCAGCAGCCTCGCCGCGCTGACGGGGAAGGCGGTCCCGGACCCCGAGCCCGCGTCCGCCGAGGCGGGCGGCGGCTCGCACGACGCCGGGACGGTGCCCGGCCCCGCCTCCAGCTCGGAGTCCTGACGGCGAGCCCTGCCACGGGGCGGTGGGGACTTACGGGCGTGCGGGCAGCGGGGGTTTACGGGCAGCGGGGCGTACGGACGTACGGGAAGGGGCGCGCGTACGCCCGTACGCCGTCCCCTCGCCCGTACGCGCCCTCAGCCCGCCCCTACGCTCCTCAGCCGTCCTCCTCCGTCCGTACCGGGAAGCGGCGCGGGGCCAGGAGTACGAGCGTCAGGAGCGCGACGAGGGCCGCGCAGCCCGCGCCGAGGTAGACGTGGTCGACGGCGGTGGAGACCGCGTGGCGCAGGTAGTCGGCGGTCCGGGCGGTGAGGTCCGCGGGGTGGCTCAGGGCGCGGGCGACGGAGTCGAGGTCGTCCGGCATGCCCGGCCGTATCGCGGCGGGGGCGTCGGCGAGCCGCCCGGCGAGCGTGGCGTTGGCGACGGCCCCGAACAGCGCCGCGCCGACGCTCTGGCCGACCTGGCGGCAGAAGAGGATCGAGGCGGTGGCGGTACCGCGCTCCGACCAGCCGACCGAGGACTGGACGGCGATGATCAGGGGGAGCTGGAAGAGGCCGAGGGCCGCGCCGAGCGCCAGCATCAGGAGCGCCGGCTGCCAGGCCGCGCCGCGGTAGGGGAGCAGCGGGAACGCGAGGAGGACGACGGTGGCGCAGGCGATGCCGATGAGGGCGCAGTTGCGGAAGCCGGTGCGGGTGTAGACGCGGCTGCTGAGGGCGGAGGAGATGGGCCAGCTCAGCGTCATGACGGACAGGACGAATCCGGCGGGTATGGGGCCGAGGCCCAGGACCGACTGGGCGTAGGTGGGCAGGAAGACGGTCGGCGCGATCATGAGGAGGCCGAGCGCGCCGAGGGAGAGGTTGACGGCGGAGATGGTGCGGCGGCGCCAGACCCAGCCGGGGATGATCGGCTGCGCCGCGCGGCGTTCGATGGCGACGGTGGCGGCGGCGCACAGGGCGCTGGCGGCGAAGAACGCGGCGGAGGGGGCGGAGAGCCAGGGCCAGGCGACGCCGCCCTGGACGAGCGCGGTGAGCAGCAGTCCGCCGCAGGCGAAGATGGCGAGCGCGCCGGGCCAGTCGACGCGCGGGCGGGCGGTGCGGGTGCGGGCGGTGCGCGGACGGGCGGCGCGGGTGCGCTGGGGCTCGTGGAGGTGGCGGGCGACGAGCCAGAGGGCGACGGCGCCGACGGGCAGGTTGACGAGGAAGATCCAGCGCCAGTCCGCGTATCCGGCGAGGAGGCCGCCGAGGGCGGGGCCCGCGACGGCGGAGACGGCCCAGACGGTGGAGAGCTTGGCCTGGATCTTGGGGCGTTCCTTGAGGGGGTAGAGGTCGGCGGCGACGGTCTGGACGGTGCCCTGGAGGGCGCCGCCGCCGAGGCCCTGGAGGACGCGGAAGGCGATGAGGGCGGCCATGTTCCAGGCTGCGGCGCACAGCAGCGACCCGGCCAGGAAGACGGCCATGCCGACGACGAGGACGGGTTTGCGGCCGAAGGTGTCGGAGAGCTTGCCGTAGACGGGGAGGGTGACGGTGACGGCGAGCAGATAGCCGGAGAACAGCCAGGAGAAGACGGAGAAGCCGCCGAGGTCGCCGACGATCTGCGGGATGGCGGTGGAGACGATGGTGCCGTCGATGGCGGCGAGCGCCATCGCGAGCATCAGGGCGGCGGCCACGGGGGCGCGTCTGCTGGGTGACGCTCCGGCAGCCGCCTCGGGTATCGCCGCCGATTGCGCTCGCCGCTCGGTGCCGCTCACCGTGCCCCCTCCGTCGAACCGCTGGTCCGTGTACGACCCACACTTCCACGTGGGGGCGGGGCGCGGTACCGGGTATCGGGGGCAGTCAGGGCGCAGGAGGCGTACGTTCCGCCGCGACCGGACGCCGGCCGTCCCTGAGGCGGGGGTCGTCCACAAGGTCCCTTCCCCTAGGGGTAGTTACGCAATTGGCCTGATTCCGTGTTCGTACCGGCGGATGACGAGCCGGGCCGCCGGGCTCCCTAGCCTGTTTGACGAGCGGCCCGGTGCGGGCGGCTCCCGCGGTTCTCAAGGATTCGGCAGTGGGGGGCCGGGCGCCACCGGCGAAGGGTGGTGCCCGCACCACCGGCAAGAGGCATGCGGGCACCATCGTGCGCCCCCTGTGATGCGAGCACGCTGATGTACGTACGCCCGACTCCCCGCTCCGGGAACCACGGCGGCGCCACCGAACCCCGATGACCCTTGTCGCCGCAGCGCAGGCGGCGGGGCCGGGCGTACCGAAACAAGGAGACATACTGTGACAACGGCTGTATCGATTCCCAGGGCCGGGGGCGACGGAAGGCGTACGGCCGTTGCGGCGAGCGCGCGGCAGGTCACCAAGGCGTACGGCGCGGGCGAGACGCGGGTCGTCGCGCTCGACAGCGTGGACGTGGACATCGCCCGAGGGCAGTTCACCGCCATCATGGGCCCCTCCGGCTCCGGCAAGTCCACGCTGATGCACTGCCTGGCCGTGCTCGACACCGTCACCTCCGGGCAGATCTGGCTCGACGAGACCGAGATCACCGGGCTCAAGGACAAGAAGCTGACGCAGCTGCGCCGGGACCGGATCGGCTTCATCTTCCAGGCGTTCAACCTGCTGCCGACGCTCAACGCGCTGGAGAACATCACGCTGCCGATGGACATAGCGGGCCGCAAGCCGGACCGTGCGTGGCTGGAGCGCGTGGTGGGGACGGTGGGGCTGGCCGAACGCCTCAAGCACCGGCCGAACCAGCTGTCCGGCGGCCAGCAGCAGCGGGTCGCCGTGGCCCGCGCGCTCGCCGCCCGGCCCGAGATCATCTTCGGCGACGAGCCGACCGGGAACCTGGACTCGCGGGCCGGCGCCGAGGTGCTCGGCTTCCTGCGGCGCTCCGTCGACGAGCTGGGCCAGACCATCGTGATCGTCACGCACGACCCGGTGGCCGCCTCGTACGCGGACCGCGCCCTGTATCTGGCCGACGGCCTGATCGTGGACGAGATGTTCCATCCGACCGCCGAGATGGTGCTCGACCGGATGAAGGCGTTCGACGCGCGGGGACGGGTGTCGTGACCGTTCTCAAGACCTCGGTGCGCAACTTTCTCGCGCACAAGGGACGCATGGCGCTCTCCGCCGTCGCCGTCCTGCTGTCCGTGGCGTTCGTGTGCGGCACGCTCGTCTTCACCGACACCATAAACGCGACCTTCGACAAGCTCTTCAACACCACCGCCTCGGACGTCACGGTCCAGCCGAAGTCCGAGAAGGACGACAAGGACGCGCAGCGGACCGGCCGTCCGGAGACGGTCCCGGCGAGCCTGGTCGGGCGGCTGAAGAAGGTCGACGGCGTACGGTCGGCGGTCGGTTCGGTCTCCACCGACAAGGTGGCCCTGACCGACGCCGAGGGCGACAGCCTCAGCCCGACCTCCGGGGCCCCGACCATCGCCGGCGACTGGGGCGCCGACGAGAAGAAGCAGATGGAGATCGTCAAGGGGCACGAGCCGCGCGGTCCCACCGAGTCGCTCATCGACGCGGACACCGCCGAGAAGCACGGCGTGAAGCTCGGCGACCGGATCAAGACCGTCTCCGTGACGGGCACCATCGAGACGACCGTCACCGGCATCGCCGAGTTCACGACCACCAACCCCGGCGCCGCCATCGTCGACTTCGACTCCGCCACCGCGCGCACCGAGCTGCTCGGGTCGGCCGCCGCGTACTCCGCGGTCCAGCTGACCGCCGCCGACGGCGTGAGCCACGAGCAGCTCAAGAAGGCCGTCGCCGACAGCCTCGGCGACGGTTACGAGGTGCGGACGAAGGAGGAGAGCGTCAAGGACGCCGCCGCGCAGGTCGGTTCGTTCCTCGACGTCATCAAGTACGCGATGCTCGGCTTCGCCGGGATCGCCGTCCTCGTCGGCGTCTTCCTCATCGTCAACACCTTCTCGATGCTGGTCGCCCAGCGCACCCGCGAGATCGGCCTGATGCGGGCGATCGGCTCCAGCCGCAAGCAGGTCAACCGGTCCGTGCTCGTCGAGGCCCTGATGCTCGGCGTCGTCGGCTCCGCCCTGGGCATCGCGGCGGGCGTCGGCCTCGCGGTGGGGCTCATGAAGGTCATGGGCAGCGTCGGGATGAAGCTCGACACCTCCGAACTGACCGTCAAGGCCACCACCCCCGCCATCGGCCTGGCGCTCGGCGTCATCGTCACCGTCGTCGCCGCCTACCTCCCGGCGCGCCGGGCGGGCAAGGTCTCGCCGATGGCGGCGCTGCGGGACGCCGGGACCCCGGCGGACGGCGCGGCGGGGCGCGTACGGGCCGCCGTCGGCCTGCTCCTCACGGTCGTCGGCGCGGCCGGGCTCATCGCCGCCTCGCAAGCGGATACGGCCTCCCAGGGCGCGCTGCTGCTGGGCGTGGGCGTGCTCTGCACGCTCGTGGGCTTCGTGGTCGTCGGCCCGCTGCTGGCCGGGCTGGTGGTGCGGGTGCTGAGCGCCGTCGTGCTGCGGGTCTTCGGCCCGGTGGGGCGGATGGCCGAACGCAACGCGCTGCGCAACCCGCGGCGTACGGGCGCCACGGGCGCCGCCCTGATGATCGGGCTCGCGCTGGTGGCCTGCCTGTCGGTCGTCGGCTCCTCGATGGTCGCCTCGGCCACCGACGAGCTGGACAAGACGGTCGGCGCGGACTACATCGTCCAGTCCGAGACCGGGCAGCAGCTCACCCCGGCGGCGGAGAAGGCCGTCGCGGAGTCGCCGGGCCTGGACCACGTGTCCCGCTACAAGAACGTCAACGCGAAGATCACCTCGCCCGACGGGAAGACCGTCAAGGACGAGCTCGCCGCCGCGGACCCGACGTACGCGCGGGACTTCAAGGCCGAGACGGTCCAGGGCGACCTGTCGGCCGCGTACCGGCCCGACTCGATCTCGGTCGGCGACGACTACGCCAAGGAGCACGGCGTCAAGATCGGCGACAAGCTGGGCGTCGCCTTCGCGGGCGGGCGCACCGCCCAGCTCACGGTGCGCGCCATCACCTCCGGCGACAGCGCGATGGACGGCGGCGCGAAGTACCTGGGGATCGCCACCGTGCAGCGGTATCTGCCGGCCGACAAGCTGCCGCTGAGCTCGATGATGCTGGCCACGGCCAAGGACGGCCAGGAGAAGGCGGCGTACGGCGCGCTCAAGGCGAAGCTGCACGACTACCCGCAGTACAAGGTCCGCGACCAGGCCGACTACAAGAAGACCCTGGAGGACCAGATCGGGCAGTTGCTGAACCTGGTCTACGGGCTGCTGGCGCTGGCGATCATCGTCGCGGTGCTGGGCGTCGTGAACACCCTCGCCCTCTCCGTCGTCGAGCGGACCCGCGAGATCGGGCTGATGCGCGCCATCGGCCTCTCCCGCCGCCAGATGCGGCGCATGATCCGCCTCGAATCGGTGGTCATCGCCCTGTTCGGCGCGCTGCTCGGGCTCGGGCTCGGCATGGGCTGGGGCGCGACGGCCCAGAAGCTGCTGGCGCTGGAGGGGCTCAAGGTGCTGGAGATCCCCTGGCCGACGATCGGCGCGGTCTTCGCCGGGTCGGCGGTCGTGGGGCTCGTCGCGGCGCTCGTACCGGCTTTCCGGGCGGGGCGGATGAATGTGCTGAATGCCATCGCCACGGAGTGAGGTCAGCGTTTTCGCTGCCGCCGGAGTCGCTCGTTGCGGGCCGGGGCCGGGCGAGCGGCCCGGCCGAGCCGTACGAGCAGGTGAGACTCCCCGCGCCGGTCTGGCGGCCGGTGCGGGGGAGGCGGGCGCTCGGGGGATCCGGGCCCGCCCGGGTAGAGGGCCCGTG
>NZ_JBHVHQ010000372.1:0-7924 GCF_042800135.1 Streptomyces sp. NPDC057654
GGGGCGGATACCCGGGCGGGCGCACGGACCCACAAATTGACAGCCACTACTTTTTGAGAGTTACTAGCATTTGACATCAACTTCCACACTTCGGGAGGCTTCCCATGGGCGCACCGACGCAACACCGCCCCGACCCCCGGCGCTGGTGGGCGCTGGGCGCGATCGTCGCCTGCATGCTCGTACTCGGCTTCGACGGCACGATCCTCAACGTCGCGCTGCCGACCATGGCCTCGCAGCTCGGCGCCGGCACCGGCCAGCAGCAGTGGATCGCCGACTCCTACCTCGTCGTCCTCGCCGCCCTGATGCTCCCGGCCGGACTCCTCGGCGACCGCTTCGGCCGCCGCCGGATGCTCATCACCGGCCTCGCGATATTCCTCGCCGGCTCCCTGCTGGGCACCGTCGTCGACGCGCCGGGCCTGGTCATCGCCGCCCGTACGGTCATGGGGGCCGGCGCCGCGCTGATCATGCCGCTCGCCATGTCCGTACTGCCCTCGCTCTTCGGCCCCGACGAGCGCGGCAAGGCCGTCGGCGCGGTGTCCGCCGCCTCGGCG
Source organism: Streptomyces sp. NPDC057654 (assembly GCF_042800135.1). NCBI lineage: Bacteria > Bacillati > Actinomycetota > Actinomycetes > Kitasatosporales > Streptomycetaceae > Streptomyces > Streptomyces sp. NPDC057654. The sequence goes on from NZ_JBHVHQ010000372.1 coordinate 552, forward strand.
CTCGGCATGCCGCTCGGCCCGATCGTCGGCGGCTGGCTGCTCGACCACTTCTGGTGGGGCTCGGTCTTCCTGATCAACGTGCCGCTGGTCGCCATCGGCATCGCCGCCTGCGTCTTCCTGCTCCCCGAGACCAAGGACCCCGCCTCCCCCAAGGTCGACACGGTCTCCAGCGCCCTCACCGCGCTCGGCCTGGGCCTGCTCGTCTTCGGCGTCATCGAGGGCCCGACGCGCGGCTGGGGCTCCGCCGTCGTCCTCGGCGCGTTCGCGGGGGCCGTGGTGCTGCTCGTAGCGCTCGTCCTGCGCGAGCGGCGCTCGGTCCGGCCGATGCTCGATCTGACGCTGCTGGGCGACCGCGGCTTCCGGTGGAACGCCATCGCCGCGACGTTGGTGACCTTCACCCTGATGGGCCTGCTGTTCGTGCTGCCGCAGTACCTCCAGGTCATCCAGGGCAACGACGCCTTCGGCACCGGGCTGCGGATGATGCCGATGATGGCCGGGATGCTCGTCGCCTCGCGCGGCGCCCCGCCGCTGGTCGCGCGGTTCGGACCGCGGCCCGTCATCTCCTGCGGGCTGTTCGTCCTCGCCTTCGCCGCGCTGCTCGCCAGCGACACCCACCTGGGCGACGGCTACGGCACGGTCGTGGTGTGGCTGCTCATCACCGGGTTCGGGTTCGGCTTCGCCCTCATCCCCGCCATGAGCAACGCCCTCGGCGCGCTCCCCGCCGACCGCGCGGGCAGCGGCTCCGGGCTGCTGATGACGCTGCGCCAGGTCGGCGGGGCCATCGGCGTCGCGGTCCTCGGCAGCCTGCTCGCCGCCGCGTACCGCTCCCACCTGAACACCGGCGCGCTGCCGCACGACGCCGCCCACGCCGCGGGCGAATCGGTCGTCGGCGGCCATGTCGTCGCCGCCCGGCTCGGCGACGCGGCGCTGCGCCACTCGGCGGACGCGGCGTTCGTCGACGGCATGAACCTGGCGCTGCTCGTCACCGGGATCGCCGCGCTGGCCGCCGCGCTGCTCGTCGCGGCCTTCCTGCCCAACCCGCGGCGAGCCGGCCGTACGGTCACGGGCACGACGACCCCGAAGGCCGCAACGTCCCCGTCCGACACATCCGGCACACCTGACGCGCCTCGAATGGCAGCCGCGGTCGGCGCCGGCGTCGGCACCGCGACCACCACCGCGCCCACGACCGCCACCAGCGACGCCGTGGTCCCCGAACCCGGGGATGGCGGACAATGAGCGGCATGGCCGCCGCACCCACGACACCCGAGGCGCTGCCCGAGCCCAAGCTCGGACTGCGCGAGCGGAAGAAGATCCAGACCCGCCAGGCGATCCGCCGCGCCGCCTACCGGCTCTTCAAGGAGCAGGGCTACGACGCGACGCCCGTCGACCAGATCGCCGCCGCCGCCGACATCTCCCCCAGCACCGTCTTCCGCTACTTCCCCACCAAAGAGGACATCGTGCTCACCGACGAGTACGACGCCATGATGGAGGCGGCGCTGCGGGCCCGGCCGCCGGGCGAGCCCGCGATGGAGTCCATCCGGCACACCGTCATAGACCCGTTGTGCCACGTGTTCGCGTCCGAGCGCGAGGAGATGGTCGAGCGCACCAAGCTGCTCCAGGAGGTGCCCGCCCTCCGCGCCCGCGCCAGCGAGAGCCAGGCCGAGTCCGGGCGGATCCTGGCCGAGGTGCTCTGCGAGCGCACCGGCCGCCCCTCCGGCGACGTCGAGGTGGAGGTCGTGGTGGGGGCGGTGCTCGGCGGCTTCCAGGCGGCGCTGATGCACTGGGCCCGCAACGGCAACGAGGAGGACCTGATCGCCCTCATGGAGCAGGCCCTCGACGTGCTCATCCGCGGGCTCACTCTCTGAGCGCCCGCGCGTACGGGGCCACACGCCCCGGCTCCCGCGGCCCCTCCCCCACCTGGTCGGCGAGGCGCCGACGCAGCTCCGTCAGCCGCTCGATACGGGCGTCCAGATCGGCCAGCCGGCGCCGGATCACCTCCTCCACGGCGGGACAGGGACCGGCGCCGGCCGAGGCGAAGAACCGCTGCCCGGCGCCGTCGGGCACCCGGTCGCCCTCCCCGGAAGGCACCCGGTCCAGGCCCTCGGCGAAGGACCGTACGTCCCCCACGGTCAGCCCGGCCTCCAGCAGCCCCCGTACGGTCCGCAGCCGCCGCACGTCGTCCGGCCCGTACAGCCGGTGGCCCGACGGCGTCCGCCGGGCCGCCAGCAGCCCCTGCTGCTCGTAGTAGCGCACGGCTCGCGGTGTGAGCCCCGCGGCGGCCGCCGCGTCGCCGATCCGCATCCGGTCCTCCCCGCCGAGGACTACATCTCCACCAGCACCGCGCCGATGTGACGTCCCTCGGTCAACTCCCTCAACGCGCGAGGGGCCGACTCGATGCCCGACAGCCGCGCGTGCGGGAAGGTCAGTGTGCCGTCGCGCAGCCCGCGGCCGAACTCGCGGTACCACTCGGGGATCACGTCCAGGTTGTCGTAGAGCGCCGCTCCGCGCAGCGTGATGCTGTTCGAGACCAGCGCGAGCGTGTCGAAGGCGGCCAGCGCGCCCTCCCCCAACTGGCCGGAGAGCGCGCCGACCAGGGCGACGCGGGCGCGCCGGTTGGCGACCTTCACGGCCGCCTGGAGCTGCTCGCCGCCGACGTTGTCGAAGACCGCGTCGATGCCGTCCGGGGCCGCCGCGCGCAGTTGCTCCTCGAACGGTCCGGCGCCGCGCAGGACGACCGCGTCGTACCCCAGTTCCTTGATCAGTACGTCCGCCTTGGCCTGCGAACTCGTCGAGCCGATGACCCGCGCGGCGCCGCGCAGCCGGGCGATCTGCCCGGCGAGCGTGCCGACCCCGCCGGCCGCGCCCGACACGAACACCGTGTCGCCGGGCCGGACTTCGGCGGTGCGCACGATGCCCATGTAGGCGGTGGGGCCCTGGGAGAGGTACGCGCCGGGGTCGGGGAGCAGGTCCGCGTCGACGCGCTGCGCCTGGCCCTCGGCGACGACCGCGTACTCGCGCCAGCCCGCGGACTGCGTCGTGACGAGGTCGCCGACCGCGAACCCGGTGCCGGACTCGGCGACCACCTCGGCGACGGACGGCCCCGTCAGCGCCTCCCCCAGCTTGAAGGGCGGCATCGGGACGGGGCTGTCCTTGACCATCAGGGTCCGCATCACGGCGGCCACGGCCATGGTCTTGTTGCGTACGAGCAGCTGGCCGGGTCCGGGCCGCGGAACCGGAACCTCTGCTATGTCGAAGTGCTCGTCGGTCAGTTTCCCTTCGGCGTGCGCGGCGAGGCGGACCTCGCGGTGGGTTGCGGGAATGGACGCGGTGGTCATGGGCGGACTCCTCGCGGGGCGGATGGGTTCGCCATGACGCTAGAACTTGACGCCCACGTCAAGTTCAAGTGGATTCGCGAATCGGGTCAGCCGCCGCCCGGCTGCTCGTCGCCGGGGGTCCGCAGCAGCCCGGCCAGCACCTGCGGATCGGCGGTGGGGGCGTCGCAGGCGAAGTGCCGGCAGACGTACGCGGCGGGGCGCCCGTCCAGCAGCGGCCGGTCGGCGAGCAGCGGCACTTCGGGGGCGCCCGGCTCGCCGAGGGCGACGGCCGCGCCGGGGGCGGTGGACAGCAGGGCGGTGCGGTGCAGTTCCCGGGTGGCCGCGTCGTCGTACGGGCCGACGACGGCGATCTCGCGGGGCCCGTCCAACAGCGCCTCGGCGGCGGCGAGGCCCCAGCCGATGAACCGGGGGGCGCGCGGGCCGAGCGCCTTGACGACGCCGAGCGCCCGTTCGGCCGCCTCGCGGTGCGGGGAGCTGCCGGTCACGGCGGCGTACGACAGGAGCGCCCCGGCGGCGGCGGTCCACCCGGAGGGCGCCGCGTTGTCGGTGGGGTCCTGGGGCCGCCGGATCAGCGCCTCGGCGTCGGCGGCAGTGTCGTAGAGGGCGCCGTCCTCGGCCGTGAACTGGATGAGGACGGTGTCCAGGAGCAGCCCCGCGAAGTCGGTCCAGACGCCTTCGCCGGTGACCGCGGCGAGGGCGAGGAAGCCCTCGGCGACGTCGGCGTAGTCCTCCAGGACACCGGCGTGGGAGCCCGCGACGCCGTCCAGGGAGGTGCGGCACAGGCGCGCGTGCCAGTCCATGTGGGTGCGTACGAGCAGGTCGGCGGCGTCGGTGGCGGCCTGTACGAGATCGGGGCGGTCGAAGTACGCGCCGGTCTCCGCGAGGGCGGCGACGGCCAGCCCGTTCCAGGCGGCGACGATCTTGTCGTCGCTCCCGGGGCGCGGTCGCTCCTCGCGCGCCGCGAGCAGCCGCTCCCGTACGGACGCGAGCCGCCCGGCGTCGAGAAGCCGCTCGGTGTCGGGCAGTTGGAGAACAGACGCCCCTTCCTCGAAGGTGCCGCCCTCCGTCACCCCGAAGTGCTCAGCCGCGAGCCGCCCGTCGTCCTCCCCGAGCACCTCCCGCAACTGCTCGGGCGTCCACACGTAGTAGGCGCCCTCGACGTGCCGCCCGCTCCCGTCATCACTGTCGGCGTCCAACGCGGAGGCGAACCCGCCCTGCTCAGTACGCAACTCCCGCACGAGAAAGTCCGCAGTCTCCAGCGCCACGCGCCGGGCAAGATCCGACCCGGTGGCCCGCCACAGATGCGCATAGACGCGACACAGCAGCGCATTGTCGTAAAGCATCTTCTCGAAGTGCGGAACCACCCACTCGGCATCCACCGAATAGCGGGCGAACCCGCCTCCGAGCTGGTCGTAAATACCGCCGCGGGCCATCGCCTCACAGGTCGCCCCGACCATCTGCAAGGCGGCCACGGACCCCGTCCGGGCATGATGCCGCAGCAGAAACTCCAGCACCATCGACGGCGGAAACTTGGGCGCCCCGGCGAACCCGCCGCGCACGGAATCGAATTCCCGGGTGAGCCCCATCAGCGCGGCATGCATATCCTCGGCAACCGGCGCCTGCGCCCCGCCGACAGCCAGACTGCGCCCCGCAAGATCCCGCACAATCCGCCCGGCGACCTGCCCGACCTCATCCCGCCGGTCCGTCCAAGCGGCCCGCACCCCTTCGAGCACCTGCCGGAAGGACGGCATCCCATGCCGCGCCTCGGGCGGGAAATACGTACCGAAGTAGAACGGCTCGGCGTCCCCGGTCAGGAATACGGTCATGGGCCACCCGCCCTGCCCGGTGGCGGCCTGAACGGCCTCCATATAGACGGCGTCGATGTCGGGCCGCTCTTCGCGGTCGACCTTGATGGAGACGAAGTGCTCATTGAGGAACGCGGCGGTGACCTCGTCCTCGAATGATTCGTGAGCCATGACGTGGCACCAATGGCACGCAGAGTAGCCAACGGACAACAGTACGGGTACGCCTCGCCTCTTCGCCTCCGAGAACGCGTCGTCACTCCATGGCCACCAGTCCACCGGGTTGTCGGCATGCTGGAGCAGATACGGCGACTGGGAGTCTGCCAGGCGATTCATAGCCGCATCGTCGCATGAGCCGGCCCCCGGCACAGCTCGCAGGGGGTGCACGCGCGCACATGCCCCTGTGACCGCTGATCAGGATGTCCTCGCGGTCCGGCAGGGCGGGTTCACCGCCACCGCCCGCGACTACGCCGCCCGATCAGCCCGCCCTGGGGCCCGGCCTTCCTCAGCCCTGCTCGGCCGCGAGAATCTCGGCTGCCCGCTCGCCGACCACCATGGAGGGGGCCATGGTGTTGGCGACCGTCACATGGGGCAGCACCGAGGCGTCGGCGACGCGGAGGCCCTCGATGCCGTGCACCTTGAGCCTCGCGTCCACCACGGCTCCCTCGTCCCGTCCCATCCGGGACGTACCGCTCTGGTGCCAGTAGGTTTCCACGGCGTTCCGCACGAACATCTCCACCGTGTCCGTCACAGAGGACGCCGGGGACACCTCCCGCTCGACGAACGGGCGGAGCGCAGCGGAGTTGCCGATTTCCCGGGCCATGGCGACGGCGGCCAGGGCCGAGCGCATGTCGTCGGGGTCGGCGAGGAAGTTCGTCTCGATACGCGGTCCCGCCGTCGGGTCCGTGCTCGCCAGGCGGACCCGGCCGCGGCTGCCGCCGCGCAGGCGCATGGCGGGCATCAGGGTGAAGCACCGCTCCGGCGGCGGGTACTGCGCCGCGCTCTCGGGCGAGACCGACGGCGCCGGTGAGACGTACATGACGAACTCCGGTGCGCCCGGCCGCAGCTCGTCCTCCCAGAAGCAGACGGCCTGGCTGCGTGTGGGCACCGGCAGCGGCACGTCCGTCGCCTCCCACATGCAGGGCAGGCGTATGTGGTCGTCGAGGTTGCGGCCGACGCCGGGCAGGTGCTGGACCACCGGGATGCCCAGGTTCCGCAGTTCGTCCTCGTCCCCGATCCCGGACCGCATGAGTACGGCCGGGGTACCGAGCGCGCCCAGCGACAGCACCACCTCTTGCGACGCGTGAGCGCGCAGCGGCCTGCCGTCGCGCACGATCTCGACGCCGCGGGCCCGGCCCGCGGAGAGCAGTACACGGGAGACCGTCGTGTGCGGCAGCACCGTGAGGTTCGGCTGCCCCACACGGTCGGCGACGTAGTGGCGGAAGGGGGTCTGCCGCACACCGTCGTGGATGTTCTCGTCCCGCACGGCGCAGCCGGAGTCCGCCTCCATCAGGGCGCCGTTGGCGCTGTCGAACCGGGGGACGCCGGTGGCCTCGGCGCCGTCGAGGAAGGCGGCGAAGAGCGGGTGCACGTCCTGCGACGGCCGTATCCGCATCGGCCCGCCGGTACCCCGGCGCTCGGGGTCGGGCGCTCCCCGCCAGTCCTCGATGCCGCGGTAGTGCTCCAGGACGTGCGCGTAGCCCCACGCGGGATCGCCCACGGCCTCGGCATAGGAGTCCCAGTCGCTCCGGTGGCCACGGGCCCACACGCCCGCGTTGACGGCGCTTCCCCCGCCCAGCCCGCGGCCGGTGGCGTAGGCGAGCCGGCGCCCGTTCAGATGCGGGTTCGGCTCCGTGACGTGGTCCCAGGTCCGCTCGCTGCCGAGATTGGCCGGCCACAGGTCGGGGTCGCGGACCCGTTCGTCCTCGTCGTCACCGCCGCTCTCGACGAGCAGCACCGTGACGGCCGGATCGGCCGCGAGTCTTCCGGCGAGAACGGACCCGGAGGAACCGGCGCCGCACACGATGTAGTCGAACGTGGCGCCGGATTCCATGTGGTCGGCGAGTGCGTGCCGATACGAGGTCGTGGTCGCCGCAGCCTCGGCCGGTCCGGGATGGTTGCTCATGCTCAGCGTCTCCTTGGGGTGTCAGTAGTCCGGTCGCCCTGACGGCGACACCCTGTGGGCGTGAAAATCGGTGGGTGGTCGTCCGGCGGACGTCGTATCGCCTTGGTGCCT
>NZ_JBHVHQ010000373.1:0-7918 GCF_042800135.1 Streptomyces sp. NPDC057654
CCGCCGCATCGACCTCACCGTCAGCCGCGCCCGCGCCACCGGCCGCCCGGCCGAGCGCCAGGGCTCGCTGATCTTCAACCCCGGCGGACCGGGCGGCTCCGGGATGGTCTATCCGACGCTCAAGGACAGGGCCGCGTGGCGCGGGACGGCGCGGGCGTACGACTTCGTCGGGTACGCGCCGCGCGGCGTCGGGCGCTCCGCCCCGATCTCCTGCCAGGACCCGGCGGAGTTCGCCAAGGCCCCCACCCAGGCCCCGCGCCACCCCTCGGAGGCGTTCAAACGGCACAAGGCCGCGCAGGCCCGCGCGTACGCCCAGGGGTGCGCGCGCCGGGCCGGGTCCGCGCTGCCACACTTCACGAGCCTCAACAACGCGCGCGACCTGGACGTGCTGAGGGCGGCCCTCGGCGACGCGAAACTGAACTTCGTGGGGGCGTCCTACGGGACGTACTTCGGCGCCCTGTACGCGACCCTCTTCCCCGGCCATGTGCGGCGCGTGGTCTTCGACAGCGTCGTCGACCCGGACCCGCGGCAGATCTGGTACCGCAGCAACCTCGACCAGGCGCCCGCCTTCGAGGCCCGCTGGGCCGACTGGAGCCGCTGGGTCGCACGGCACGACGCGCACTACCGGCTCGGCCGCACGCCACAGGAGGTGCGGGCCGCGTACGACAGGGTCCACGAACGGCTGGCGGGCGAACCGGCGGGCGGCACGGTCGGCCCGGCCCAGCTGAAGGCCGCCTTCCTCAACGTCGGTTACAGCGACGCCTTCTGGGCCCCCAGGGCGCACGCCCTCGCCGCGTATCTGCGCGGCGACCCGAAACCGCTGATCGCCGCCGCCGCGCCCGACCCGGCGACCGCACGGGCGGACGAGAACGAGAACGCCGTCTACACGGCCGTCGAGTGCAACGACGCGAGCTGGCCGCGCGACTGGCGCGTCTGGGACCGGGACAACACCCGGCTCGCACGCCGCGCGCCCTTCGAGACGTGGGACAACGCGTGGATGAACCTGCCCTGCGCGTACTGGCCGGCGCACCGGCAACGAGCCGTGGACGTCGGCGTCGAGGGCGGCTCGTCGCTGCCGCCGACGCTGCTGCTCGCCGCCGAGCGGGACGCGGCGACGCCCTATCCGGGCGCGCTGGAACTCCAGCGGCGACTGCCGGGCTCGGCGCTGGTCACCGAGCGGGGAGCGGGCACGCACGGCATCGGCGGCGGCCCGAACCAGTGCGTCAACCGCCACCTGGAGACGTACCTGCTCACCGGAAAGACCCCGGCGCGGCGCGCGTACTGCGCACCGCGCCCGGAGCCGCGGCCCGTCCCCTGACGGGGAGGCGAACCGAGCCGTCAGGCCAGACCGGCGACCAGCTCGGCCACCGCCTTGCGGCGGCCGGTGTAGAAGGGCACCTCTTCGCGTACGTGCAGCCGGGCCTCGGACCCGCGCAGGTGGCGCATCAGGTCGACGATGCGGTACAGCTCGTCGGCCTCGAAGGCGAGCACCCACTCGTAGTCGCCGAGGGAGAACGCCGGGACGGTGTTGGCGCGGACGTCCGGGAAGCCGCGGGCCATCTTGCCGTGGTCCGCGAGCATGCGGCGGCGGTCCTCGTCGGGCAGCAGGTACCAGTCGTAGCTGCGCACGAAGGGGTACACGCTGACGTACGCGCGGGGCTCCTCGTCGGCGAGGAACGCCGGGATGTGCGACTTGTTGAACTCGGCGGGGCGGTGCAGCGCCATGTTCGACCACACCGGCTCCAGGGCGCGCCCCAGCTTCGTGCGGCGGAAGAGGTTGTACGCCTCCTGGAGGGCGTCCGAGGTCTCCGCGTGCCACCAGATCATGATGTCCGCGTCGGCCCGCAGCCCGGACACGTCGTACGTGCCGCGCACGGTGACGTCCTTGGCGGCGAGCTGCGCGAACAGCTCGTCCACCTCGTCCGCGTAACCGGTGCGGTCCTCGGGCAGGACGTCGCGCAGCTTGAAGACCGACCACAGGGTGTAGCGGATGACCTCGTTGAGGTCCTTGGCCTTCTTGCCGGCGTTCGGGGTCTTGTCAGGTTCAGCAGTCATGTCCCTATTCTCACTCGCTGGTCCGGACGCCCGTCGGCAGGGTGGCGAGGAGTTCGTCGGCGGCCCGCCGGGCGCTGGAAACGCAGGCCGGGATGCCCACGCCGTCGTAGACCGCACCGCAGACCCGCAGGCCGGGGAGGGCCGCTACGTGCTCGCGGACGCGGGCCACGCGGTCGAGATGACCGACCGGGTACTGCGGCAGTCCGCTGTCCCACCGGGTGACGCGGCTCTCCAGAGGGGCGGCCGTGAGTCCCACCGCCTCGCCGAGGTCCGCGAGCGACATCCCTACCAGCTCGGAATCCTCGCGCTTCAGATCCTCCTCGTCCTCAAACCGCCCGATCGAGGTACGCAGCACGAAGACGTCGGGGTCCGCGTCGGCGATCCAGCCCCACTTGCGGCTGGCGAACGTGGACGCCTTGATCTTGTGTCCGTCGACGGGCGGCACGAGGAAGCCGCTGCCGTCCGGGAGCATGTCCGCGTCGGAGCGGCGGAAGGCCATGGTGACCAGCGCCATGGAGGCGTACTCGACGGCGGCCAGATCCGCCGCGGCGGCCGGGGTCACGTCCGCGAGCAGCGCGGACGCGGCGGGCGCGGGGGTGGCGAGCACAACGGCGTCGGCCTCCAGCACGTCGCCGCCGGCTGCGGCCTCTCCACCGCCAGTACCGCCCGTACCGCCGCTGCCCCCGATGACGACCGTCCACCCCGTCGCGGTGCGGGTGAGCCGGCTGACGAGCGCGCCGGTACGGATGTCCCCGCCCTGGGCCCGTACGGTCTCGGCGACCGCCAGAGGCAGCCGTCCGATGCCGCCGTCGATGCCCATGAAGACCGGGCCCGGAACCCCGTCCGGCTGCTTTGCGGCGGCGCGCGCCTGGATCTCCCGCACGCCCTCGGTCAGCGAGCGGTGGCCGCTGGCAGCCTCGAAGAGCTGGGGCACCGCCGCGCGCATGGAGATGCGGTAGGCGTCGCCCGCGTACACGCCGCCGAGCAGCGGCTCGACGAGGCGGTCCACGACCTCACGGCCGAGCCGCCGCGCCACGTACTCGCCGACGGCGACGTCCTCGCCGACCTCCGTGCGGGGCAGCTCGGCGTCCTCGGCGATGCGCGCGAGCCCCTCGTCGGAGATGACGCCGGACGCGGCCAGCGGCGCGAGGTCGCCGGGCACGCCCATGACGTGCCCCTTGGGCATGGGCCGCAGGCCGCCGCGGGTCCACAGGCCGGCGCTCGCCGTGGCCGGGGGCTGGAGGCGGTCGCCGAGTCCGGCGGCGCGGGCGAGTTCGACGGCCTCAGGGCGGCGCGCGAGCATCGACTCGGCGCCGAGGTCCACGGGGACGCCCGCGATCTCGCCCGCGTGCAGCTTGCCGCCGAGCCGGCCGGAGGCTTCGAGCACGGTCACCCGCGCACCGCCCGCCAGGAGCCGATGGGCTGCCGCCAGCCCGGAGATGCCGCCGCCGATGACGATCACATGGCCCTTGGGCGTGTGCGCTGTGCTCATGGCCCCACTCTCTCAAACGGTCATTTCGCACATCGCACGAGTCCCCGTCATGGCGAAGACACGGCGAACGCATGACGAAGGGGCGGGGGCCGCCCGTAAGCGAAACCCCCGCCCCTCGGCCACGGGACGGCCTACTTCTTGAAGCCGTAGTCCATGAGCTTCTTCGCGTCCGCCGTGCGGTTGGCGACGGAGGACGAGGTGAGGACGGTGCCGATGACCGTCTTGCCGCCGCGGGTGGCGGCGAAGACCAGGCAGTACTTGGCCTCGGGACCGGAGCCGGTCTTGACGCCGATGGTGCCCGAGTAGCCGCCGAGCAGGTTGTTGGTGTTGGACCACGACATGTAGCGGTAGCCGCCGTTGGACGTGGTGACCTTCTGCTTGGTCGTCTTCGTCTTCACGACCGTGCGGAAGGTGGAGTACTTCATCGCGTTGGAGGCGAGCTTCGTCAGGTCGCGCGGCGTCGAGTAGTTGGAACCGCCGCCGATGCCGTCGAACGAGTCGAAGCGCGTGTTCTTCAGGCCGAGGCTCTTGGCGGTGGCGTTCATCTTGCCGATGAAGGACTTCACGCGCGCGGGCCGGGTGGAGCCGCTGCCGAACTTGTCGGCGAGCGCGTACGCGGCGTCGCAGCCGGACGGGAGCATCAGCCCGTACAGCAGCTGGCCGACGGTGACCTTGTCACCGACGATCAGCCGGGCCGACGACGCGTTCTTCGAGACGATGTAGTCGCTGTACGCCTTGTCGATCCTGACCTTGGCGTTGAGGTTGAGATTCTTCTGGGCGAGCACCACCCGCGCCGTCATGATCTTGGTGGTCGAACCGGTGTTGCGGCGGGTGTCGGCGGCCTTGCCGAAGAGCACCTTCCCGTTGCCGTTGTTCATCACGAAGCCGCCCTTGGCGGTGATCGTGGGTGTGGCGGTTCTGGCGGCGGCCTGCGCCGGGGCGGCGAGCGCTCCGGTGGCGGCCACGGCTCCCGCGGTGACGGCGACCGCCGACACGCGACGCAGATTCTTCATGCCGATCATCAAGGTGAACACTCCAAATGCCCCTGACTTACTGTCATATGAGGGTACTGCCGTCTCGCGGGGCCTCTGCGCGAGAAAGGAACTCCCGGTACACCCCTCACACTTTCCGGCGCATTCTTCACACTTCCGCGCGTGCACCTCGCATCCCCCGTGGACGTACTCCCCGTCCCCCTTGGACTCGCCGCACCTACCCCAGGGCAAAGGTCACGTCCGCCTCGGACGAAGCTCACGCCTCTCACCCCGAGCCGCGCGGCCGTACCCGGCGGCGCAGGTGGGAGCGGACGGCGCGCTGCGTGACGGGACCCAGCTCCTCCAGGGCCCCGACCAGGGCGGCGAGTTGCTCCAGCGCGCGCAGGGCCTGCTTCGCGCCGTCGGCGTCCACGCCCTCGTACAGTTCCAGGCCCACGAAGGAGGCGGCGACGGCCCGCGCCAGCCCGTACACGTCCACGAACTCCGCCAACGGGGTGCCCGCCAGCACCCGGCCCAGGACCTGCTCGATCTCCGCGACCCACAGGTCGAGCCCGGCCGCGGTGGCGGGCGCGAGGCGCTCGTGGGTCTGGGCGCCGGCCAGCATCTGCGCGAGGACGGCGAGATGGCCGCCGGCGCGCTCCTCGGCGTGCAGTTCGCGGGCCAGGCCCAGGAGGCCGCCGAGCGTGGTCACCTCGGCGAGGCGGTCGCGGTAGAGGTCGACGCGCTGCCGGGCGCCGTGGCGGCAGGCGGCGGCGAGGAGTTCGTCAACAGTGCCGAAGTGGTAGAAGACGAGCGCCTGGTTGACGCCCGCCGCGGCGGCGACGGACCGCGCGGACGTCTTGGCGATGCCCTGCTCGGTGAGCGTCCTCAGCGCCCCCTCAAGCAGCTTGACGCGGGTGTCCTCGCTCATACGCGGTCGCCCTCCCCTTCCCGTACGGACCTCATGCGCGGTCGCCTTCCTCGTCCCGTGCACGTTCCCACGCGCGTTCCCGTACGGGCCTCATACGCGCGCCTCTTCCCGTACGGGCCGCAGCCGGGCCGGCACGTCGTGCCCGGCGGTCTGCACGTACTCGGCGGTGAAGGAGCCGCGGTAGCCGAAGAGCGGCCCGAAGCGCCGGTTGACGACGGACACCTGGACGCGGAAGCACTGCGCGGCCTCGTCGTAGGACTCGCGGAGCGTCGCGTCCCCGCCGATGACCTCGGGCACGCGGACGTCGACGCGGCCCTCGCGGAAGCGGTGCGCGCCGGACCGCACGATCAGCGCCCCCGTGCGGTCGGCCGAGAAGTGCAGGTCGGTGGCGAGGTGCTGATGGGTGCCGAGATAGTCGACGATGGTGCCGCGCTCCGGGCTGAAGACCATCGTGGCGTCGAAGCGGTGCACCTGGCCCGGGAAGCGGAAGGTGCGCACGAACGTCACCGTCTCGCGGCCGTAGGAGTCGGGATACGGGAAGTTCTCGATGGTGAAGGGAATGTTCCGGCCCGCGCGGGGGACGAGGATGTTCCGGCTGCCGCCGAGCGCGAGGAAGGGCCGTACGAAGCCGCGTCCGTGCCGGACCTCCTCCATCACGCCCCGCCCTACGCACGCCTCGCCGCTGTCCAGCCCGACGGAGAAGCGGCGCCGGAGGCGGGGGTGCAGCCGTTCGAAGTCGGCGCCGAGGGCGCGCTGGAAGATCGAGGTCATGAGGCCGCTCCAGACGGTCGGGGGCACGGGACGGCATCCGCCTCCGGCCCCGCCGCTCAGATTTGAGCGGCCGCTCAAACCTAGAAGAATTTGAGCGGTCGCTCAAGTCGCCGCCACAGTGCGGCCGTAGCGGCGTACCAGTGCCATTGACAGCCCCCCGCGGGAAGCCGAGACTCGGCACGGACCGATCTTGAACAAAGTTTCACTGGGCGAACGCCGAACGCCGAACGCCGAACACCGAACGCGCCGCGCCGCCCGCCCGCGGGCCGCGGGAAGGGACCCGAAGACCCCATGGCAGCCTCGTCCCCCTCGTCCCCCTCGTCCGCCCTTTCCGCCTCCTCCGGCGGCGGCGTCCGCGACGTCTACATCGTCGACGCCGTCCGCACCCCCGTCGGCAAGTACGGCGGCGCGCTCGCCTCCGTACGCCCCGACGACCTGGCGGCGCACGTCGTGCGGTCGCTCGTGGAGCGCTCCCCCGCGCTCGACCCGGCCCGCGTCGATGACGTGGTATTCGGCAACGCCAACGGCGCGGGCGAGGAGAACCGGAACGTGGCGCGGATGGCGGTGCTGCTCGCCGGGCTGCCCGTCACCGTGCCCGGCGCGACCGTCAACCGGCTGTGCGCCTCGGGGCTGGAGGCCGTCGTGCAGGCGTACCGGGCCATCGCGCTCGGCGACGCGTCGGTGGCCGTCGCGGGCGGCGTCGAGTCGATGAGCCGCGCCCCCTGGGTCCTCCAGAAGCCCGAACGCGCCTTCCCCGCGGGCGATCAGCAGCTGTACTCGACGACCCTGGGCTGGCGGATGACCAACCCGGACATGCCGCCGCAGTGGACGGTATCGCTCGGCGAGGGCGCGGAGCTGATCGCCGACCGGCACGGCATCACGCGCGAGGAGCAGGACGCCTTCGCGTTCGCCAGCCACGAGAAGGCGGCGCGGGCCTGGCGGGAGGGCGCGTACGACGCCGAGGTCGTGGCGGTGCCGGGCGTGGAGCTCGGCCGCGACGAGACGATCCGCGACGCCACGACGCCTGCCGCGCTCGCCAAGCTGAAGCCCGCATTCCGCAAGGATGGCGGCACGGTCACCGCCGGGAACTCCTCCCCCCTCAGCGACGGCGCCGCCGCCCTGCTGCTCACGGACGAGGAGGGGCTGCGCACCGTGGGCCGCGAACCGCTCGCGCGCGTACGGGCGTCCGCCGTCACCGGCATCGAACCACACCACTTCGGTCTCGGCCCGGTGGAAGCCGTCCAACGTGCCCTGGCCAAGGCGGGCCGCGGCTTCGCGGACCTCACCGCCTTCGAGCTCAACGAGGCGTTCGCCGCCCAGGCGCTGGGCTGCTTCGCCGAATGGCCGGACCTCGACCCGGCCGTCGTCAACCCGCGCGGCGGCGCCATCGCCATCGGCCACCCCCTCGGCTGCTCCGGCGCGCGCCTCGCGGGCTCGGTCGCCCACCAGCTCGCCGCGGCGGGCTCGGGGACCGGTGTGGCGGCCCTGTGCATCGGGGTAGGGCAAGGACAGGCACTCGTGCTGGAACGGTGAGCGCGGGATCGGTAAGCCGCGGGATCGGTAAGCATGGGTTCGGTGAGCACGGGGACAGCGAGTGCCGGTGCGTAAGTACGGGAACGGTGACCACCAAGGGAGTTGACCGCAGATGGCGATACCCGCAGCCGCCCGTGACGGGGCCGAACCGCGGCGCGCCGACGC
>NZ_JBHVHQ010000374.1:0-7870 GCF_042800135.1 Streptomyces sp. NPDC057654
TCCGGCGCCCATGCGACCACCACGCAACCCATCCACACCAAGTCCAGCAGTCTCTCCGGGGCTGACCTGGAGCCACCTACTCACGAATTAGGAGCTATCCGGCCACGGCAAGCCCCACCACTCTCGACCGCCACTACCGGCCGCCCACTAAAGCTGAGCAGCCAACGCTCGTAGTGAGCAACCCTCAGAAACCCGCAGGTCACACCGCTCAACCGGCGCAATCCAATAACCTACCCGTAAGTAACTTCTGGCGCGTCCCGCTCATCAAACTGAGCAATGCGCAGGTCAGCCTCAAAGGGCTGCTCACTTCTAAGGGAGCCGCAACAACAACGTGCACGACCTCCCATCCGACGACGTACGGCTGCTTGTCCAGGCGCTGCCGACGGCCCGGATCACGCTGCTGGGCCACCCCCACCCGGAGCAGACCGCGCTCGCCGCGCATCTGGGTGCCTCTGCCGAGTCCTTGCCCGGCTGGGACACCGACACCGTGGTCGCCGTCTTCGCCGCCGAAGACTGCGCCCTGGACTACCCCACCGCACAGCGGGTCTTGGCGCTCACCGCTGGTTTGCCGCTGTACGTCCTCAACTCCGCGGCGCTCACCCGCACCCTCTACGCAGGTGACGGTGCCGCCTTCTGCGCGGCGGTGCAGGAGCAGACCCACCTCGCCCCCACGACCCAGGAACGCATCCTGGCAGAGACTTTCGGACACCTGTCCGTGCCGGCACGCACGATGGCCGGCCTCATGCCAATCGCCGAAGTTCCCCTGAGCAGCCCGGAATTGCAGCAGCTGGTGGCCTCGCGGGACCGACACGTCCCACTGCCGCGGCCGGGGCCGTACGCGAAATCGCAGGCCTCGGCCTCGTACAGACATTCGCCGACGGTTTCACCAAACTCCACGATGCGGCCGCACCGTTGGCCCTCCTTGCATCGTATGATCTGCCCGAGGAAGCCGCCCGCCGTGTCGAGCAGACCCTGGCTGATCTTCTCCAGGGCCACAGGGAGCTGCCGCGGCTGGCCCGCTGGATGCGGCTGCTCGCCGATACCGGCCAGATCGACCTCTTGCTGGAGATCACCAGCCAGGAGGGCTTCTACGAGGGTGGCTTCCCACGCGAACTGCGCACGGTGATCGCGGACGTGGCGCAGGAACCACGTCGGGACGCCGTCGACCGCCTTGATGCGCACAGTGCGTTGGCCACCTGGGCATACGGGGACACCGATTGGGACGCCTACGCACGCCACGTCCACGCCATGGAAGCTCTCGCCGCAGAGGGCGGCAGCGGGATCGGACCACGCGAGAAGGTCCTGGTGGCCACCCGCCAGTTCCCACTGCACGGGCACACCGGTGACATCGAAGCCCTCAATGCTGCGTTCAGGACAGCCCTGGCTGAGGTTCCCGCCCCCTCGCTCCTGGAGCGATCTCTGCGCTACGGCTACGTTCAGGGGCTCTACCCGCGGGCAGTTACCGAGCCGCAGGCCCCGAGGCCCTGGAGCTCGCCGACGCCTACTGCGATCACCTCGGCCTGGACCTGGCCGACCTCCACGGCCCCACCGAGGCACTGCAACAAGCCTGCCTGAACAGCGAGACGCCCGACGACTACAAGCGCCTCGCCGACTGCTTCGCCATGCATGTCAAGTGCTGCCGTCAGCTCAAACTCGACTACGGCAGCGCCGCGTTCCCCGCGATGAAGCTCTACATGGTCGCCGGGGCCTGGCGATCCGCCGTCGACCTCGGCCAGGACGTGGTCGAGACCTTCCTGCGCTTCGACGAAGGGCAGGCCGCCCTGAGCCTGATCGACCGGCAGCTCCTGCCCATCGCCCAGGCCTACAACCTGCCCGAACTCATCGTCGGGCTCAGGTCTCACCGAGCCGTGGCCCTCGCCCGTACCGGAGACATCGCTGCGGCCAGAGCAGAGATCAGCAGCCTCACACAGTACGAGCCCACCCCCGCGCAGACAGACGACATTCGCGAGCAGGTCAGCATCATCGAGGATCTCGCTGCTCAACAGGCCCAAGGTCACCCGTGAGCCACCTCGCCAGGCGGGACGCTCGCCTGCTCCCCCAAGCCGACGCCTCGGTCACCCGAACAGTTACACCGCGCTCCCCCGCACGTCTCTGACCTGCACAGACGAAAGACAATCCACAGGGATTCTCGTGGTAGCTGTGACTTTCCAGCTCAGTCTCGAACTCGCAACTCACAGGGCCACACATCGCTGGCCATAGCCGAACAGAACGCAACCTGCAGAGGTCAGGTACCCCGCACACTTCGGTCCGGATCTTCCAGCTTGACCACGTGTGCCCAGCTCACATCCCCAAGCGCACCAGATCAGGGCCGGGAAGCCACAGCGCCGGCGTCAGGTCGAGAGGCCGCGGATCACTGCCGCCTTGTCGATCTTGCCGAAAGCGGTGCGCGGGAAGTCGCGCAACACTTTTATCTCGTCCGGGAGTTTGAAGGCGGCAAGGCCGCGCCCGGTCAGGTGGGCGTTCAGGTCGGCTCGGGTGGGCGGTGCTCCGCGGGGTACGACGCAGGCGCAGGAGCGCTCGCCCAGGTGCTCGTCGGCCAGTCCGACCAGGATGGCGTCGTAGACCGCCGGATGGGTCAGCAGGTGGTTCTCCACCTCCTCGACGGGAACCTTCTCGCCGCCCCGGTTGATGACGTCCTTCAGGCGTCCCTCCACCACCAGGTGGCCGGACGGCAGGCGCCGTGCCAGGTCGCCGGTGCGGAAGAAGCCGTCCGGGGTGAAGACGCGGGCGTTGTGCTCCTCGGCGCGGTAGTAGCCGCGCATGGTGTAGGGGCCGCGGGCCAGCAGTTCGCCGGTGGCGCCGTCCGGCACGTCCGCGCCGTCGGGGCCGGCGACGCGGATCTCGTCGTCCGGGCTGAGCGGGCGGCCCTGCGTGTCGAGGATCAGTGCCTCGGGGTCGTCGAGGGCCGTGAAGCACAGCAGGCCCTCCCCCATGCCGAAGACCTGCTGAAGCCGGCAGCCCAGTTCCGGGGTGACGCGCGCCGCGGTTCCGGCCTTCAGCCGGGACCCGCCGACCTGGAGGAGGCGCAGGCTGGACAGGTCCTCCTCGGCCCATTCGAGGGCTTCGAGCCACAGCAGGACCAGGGAGGGGACGAGGGAGGTCATGGTGACGCGTTCGCGCGCGATGAGCGGGAACGCGGCGTCGGGGCTGGAGCTGGGGCACATGACGACGGTTCCGCCCGCGTCGAGTACGCCCAGCAGGCCGGGGCAGGCCAGCGGGAAGTTGTGCGCTGCCGGCAGTGCGGTGAGGTACCGCGTCCGCGCGGTCACCCCGGCGACGGCGGCGCTCGCGGTGGCGTTGTACACGTAGTCGTCGTGGGTGCGGGGGATCAGCTTGGGGGTCCCGGTGGTGCCGCCGGACAGCAGCAGCACGGCCACGTCGGATGGATCGGGGCCGGCGGGCAGCGGCAGCGGGCCGGTGGGCAGCGACGCCAGCGGGGTGAACTCCTGCGCCTCGCCGGCCACGATGACGTGCCGCAGACGCGGGGCGCCGTCGCGTACCGCGCGGGCGAGCGTACGCGCGTCGTAGCCGAGATGCGTGTCCGGGACGACGTAGGCGACGGCCTCGGACACCGCGAGCAGGTTGGCGATCTCCGCCTCCCGGTGCGCGGGCAGCGCCATCACCGGTACGGCGCCGAGCCGGAAGAGGGCGAAGGAGAGTTCGACGAACTCGGCCGTGTTCGGCAGGTGTACCACCACGCGGTCGCCGCGGGTGATGCCGAGGTCGTGCAGTCCTGCCGCCAACCGGTCGGCGCGTACGTCGAGTTCGTGGTACGTCCAGCGTCGGCTCCCGTCCACGAGGGCGGGCGCGTCGGGCGTGGCGGCTGCCCGGTCGCGCAGCAGGGAGCCGAGGGTACGGCCGCGCCAGTGTCCGCGGGCGCGGTAGCGCTCGGCGTACTCGGCGGGCCAGGGAGTGAAACCGTCGAGCATGGTCAGGCCTTTCTCGGGACGACGTGGGGGGCGACGCTGCGGAGCTTCTCGCAGGTCTCCTCGTACTCGCGGGCGGGGCGCGAGGCGCCGACGACACCGGCCCCGGCCCGCAGCCAGGCCCGGCCGCCTCGCTGGTAGACCGCGCGCAGCACCAGGGCCGCGTCGAGGGTGCCGTCGCTGGAGGCGCGCAGGACGGTGCCCGCGTAGGGGCCGCGCCGCTCGCTCTCCAGCTCCCGGATGAGCCGTCGCGCGGCCTGCTTGGGGATGCCGGACGCGGTGACCGGCGGGAAGACCGCGCCCAGGGCGTCCCACCCGGAGTGGTCCGGGGCGAGGTCGGTCACGACGCGGGAGGCGAGGTGCTGGACGCTGCCGCGCGGTTTGACGGTGAGGAACTCCGTGACGCGGGTGGTGTCCGGCGCCCCGATGCGGGTCAGTTCCTCCACGGCGAGCCTGACGGACATGGCGTGCTCGTGCACCTCCTTGGGATCGCGGTGCAGTTCCGCGCGCAGGGCCGCGTCGGTGTCGGCGTGGCCGGTCAGCGCGCGGGTGCCGGCCAGCGGCTGGGTGGAGGCGGTGCCGTCGCCCGGCGCCTCGATGACCGTCTCGGGGCTGAACCCGGCCGTCTGGAGGCCGTCGAGGTCGAGCAGGAAGGAGCGCGCGGGCGTGTTGGCCCGCCGTCCGGCGAGGTACGTGGCGGGCATGTCCACCCCGAACGGCACGGTGACGGTGCGCGACAGGATGACCTTCTCCAGGCGGCCGGCGGCGATCTCGGTGACGGCGCGGGAGACATGGTCGTGGTACTCGGTGTGCGGGGTGTGGACGTCGACGGGCACGGGGGCCGGCGACCGCTCGTCCTTCCAGGGTGCGGCGTCGAGGAGTTTGGTGATGCGGCCGATGACGGCGGGGTCGGCCGAGCGGAGGGTGGCGCCCCGGTGTGTGAGGGTCAGCTCGGTCGCCGGAACGATCAGGTGTCCCAGGAGGGTGTCCTCGCCGGGCGCGTCAGGGGGGAGGGAAGAGGTCTCGTGGAGGCCGCCGTCCCCGAGTTCGAACGCGAGCCAGCCGTACGCGTTCCACTCCCCGGGCCCGATCCGGTCGAGGGCGGAGCGGATGGCCCGCCAGGGGCTGCCGGTCAGGGGGCTGGTGGTCTCGGCCATGCCGGTGCCGCGGGTGCGTATGGCGCGGGCGTCGACCAGGATCTCGGCGCGGGAGTTGCCCGCTATGTGCCAGGTGCCCTCGTGTTCGTAGACGACGTAGTCGCCCAGCAGTCCGGAGGCGGCGACGCAGGTGGCGGCGGCGAAGGGATCGAGAGGCCCTTCGAGATAGGTGTGGTGGTGCTGTTCGGCCATGGGTGGGTTCTCCTGAGTCAGCGGTGGCGCGGGGTGCGCAGCGGTGCGGCCACGAGGTCGGCCACGCGGGCCACGTTCGGTTCCTCGATGCAGCTGAAGTGGTTGCCGTCGACGACGGTGACGGGCAGGTCGTCCAGGCACACGTCCCGCCAGAAGGCGAGGGTGGTGTCGTCCATGCCGGGGGCGAAGCCGGACGCGCCGCCCGGCAGCAGGAAGCGCATGTCCCCGGCGTACGGGTCCAGGTGGACGCGGGCGCTGAGGAAGCTCTGCCGGAAGACGGCGAACATGGCCGCGACCATTTCCGGCGGCACGTCCTGGCCGCCGGCCTCGGTGGCGGCGCGGGCGTACGCGGCGAACCGCTCCTCGCGGGTGTGGGAGGCCAGGCGGCGGAAGAAGGCTCCGGCGCGGTCGAGTTCCGGGTCGCCGCCGACCTCGGTCAGCGCGCCGTGCGGCACCTTGCCTGCGTTGGCCTCGACGACGTGCATGAATCCGCGGACGACGGTCTCGCTCCCCGGGTCGCCGTAGCCGGTGTCGGCGAGGGAGATGTGCAGGTTGGGGACGAAGAGGATCTCGGTCATCAGGTCGTCCTCGACGTCGACGGCGACGGGGTGGCTGCTGATCAGGACGAGGTCCTCGACGATCACGCCGCGCTCGTCGAGGCGGCGGGCGACCTCGGTGGCGTAGAGGCCGCCCAGGCAGTAGCCGATGAGCTGGACCCGGTCGCGGCCCTCGGCCAGGAGGCGTTCGGCGTAGTCGTCGGCGGCGCGTTCGACGACGGTGGCCGGGTCCTGTCGCAGGTAGTGCTCGGTGTCGTCGATGACGACGCCGAGGACGGGCCCGAGGTCCTGGGCGACCAGGCGCGCCGCCAGCGGCCGGTAGCAGTCCATGGTGCCGAGTCCGGCGTGGAACATCACCCGCAGCGGGCCGTCGCCCGTGGTGCTGAAGGGCACCAGGGCCGCCCTGCTGCCCGGGGCCCGTCGGACTTCCGGCGCCGCCTCGTCCGTCGGCCGCCCGTCCCGCTCGCGCAGGAACGCGGCGAGTGCGGCGATGTCGGGGTGGTTGAGGAGGTGGCGCAGCAGGGTGTCGAAGGGGACGCCGGCCGCTTCCGGGACGTCCTCGCGCAGACGGCCGGCCATGCGCGCCATGATGAGGGAGTCGGCGCCGTGGTCGTAGAAGTCGCCGGTGCGGCCGAGGCCGCCTCGGGGCAGGGCCTCGGACCACAGGGCGATCAGCCGGGTCTCCAGTGCGTCGGCGGGTTCGTCCTCCCCCGCCGTGGTCGCCGTGCCGGTGTCCGGCGGGGCGGTGCGCCAGCCGGCGAGGGTCTTGCGGTCGACCTTGCCGTTGGCGGTGAGCGGCAGCGCGTCGGCCACCTGGATCTGGGTGGGGATCATGGGGGCGGGCAGGCGGTCGCGCAGGAAGGCGGCCAGTTCGGGTTCGGTGACCGGGGCCCGGTCGCCCTTGATCCGGGCGGCGAACAGGTGGAGGTGCTGTGCGGCGAGCGGGTGGTCGTCGCCGGGCAGGGTGAGCACGTCGTGCACGCCCTCGTCGCGCAGCAGGCCGAGCCACTGGTCGCGGTCGAGGTAGGAGGCGCCGCCGCGTGCGCGGTCGTCCTCGGGTTCGGTCATCATGAACGCCTGCGAGGCGAGGATCCAGGGGTGTTCGCGGGTGGGCTCGGTGAAGACCAGCAGTCCGCCGGGTGCGGTGAGGTCGAGCAGCCGGCGCAGGGCGGCCCGGATGTCGCGGGCGTTCTCCAGCACGCCGGCGGCGAGCACGATGTCGTACGCGTTCGGTGCGAGGCCCTGGGCCCGGTGGTCGGTGTCGACGTCGAAGACGCCGAAGGTCGTCTTCGGGCGGTCGCGGTCGCCGAAGCGGCGGCGTGCTTGGGGCAGGAAGAAGGCGGCGGCATCTGTGAAGTGGTAGGCGCCGTCGCGGGCGGACAGGGCTTCGAGGGCTTCTTCGGTGGTGCCGCCGGTGCCGGCGCCGACCTCCAGGACGCGCAGCGGACGCTCTTCGGGGTGGGCGTCCGCGGCCTGTACGAGCAGGGTCCCGACGGCGCGGTTGAGGTAGCGGGCGGCGGCGTTGCGCCGGTAGAGAGCGTGGGCGGTGTGGAAGTCACCGTCGGGGAAGAGGAGGTGGACGGGGTCCTGGCGGCCGGTGAGCAGGTCGGGCAGGCGGTCGGTGTGGCTGCGGACGTAGGTCAGGACGTCACGCGAGGCGATCTGCTCGCTCCACGCCTTCTCGGCTCGTTCCCAGAGCGCGGCGGCGGTGGATGCCTGGGGCGCCCCGACGTCCTGGGCGGCCAGGACGTCGAGCCAGCGGCGCACCAGCCAGTGGTGGCGCGGCTCGACGCCGGCCCGTTCGAGGTCCTCGTCCGTCGGGCGCCCGGCGGGCGAGGGCAGCAGGCCGAGTTCCCCGAGGGCGCCGGCCATGGCGGCCAGGACGGCGTCGTCGAAGGCGTCCACGTGGGCTGTCATCTCGTCCCGCCCGAGGCGGGGCACGGCGGCTTCGGCGGCAGCGGCGACGCGGGCGGCGGGCAGGCCGGCGGGCGGGATGCCGTACGGCCAGCACTCCGGG
>NZ_JBHVHQ010000375.1:0-7860 GCF_042800135.1 Streptomyces sp. NPDC057654
CGTCCGGCGGTCGAGCGCGGCCCTCGGATACGGAGGCGGGGGCTACGGGCGGGGACTGCGAGGCGGGACTACAGCGCCTCGGCGCCCGGCTTGACCAGGCCCCGGACCGTACGCGCCTTCACGAAGTCGCCGATGGCGGTCATGTCCCACTCACCCGAGAACTGGCGGATCAGCTTGCACATCAGCACACCCGTCTTCGGCTCCGAGCCCGTCAGGTCGAAGCGCACCAGCTCCTCGCCGGACTGGGCGTCCAGCAGCCGGCAGTACGCCTTCGCGACCTCGCTGAACTTCTGGCCGCTGAAGGAGTTCACGGTGAAGACCAGCCCGGTCACCTCCTGCGGGAGGCCGCCCAGGTGCACGGTGATGGACTCGTCGTCGCCCGCGCCCTCGCCGGTGAGATTGTCGCCCGAGTGCTGGATCGCGCCGTTGAGGATCTGGAGCTTGCCGAAGTAACAGGCGTCGATCATCTTGCGGTCCGGGCCGTAGGCGATGACGGACGCGTCGAGGTCGATGTCCTTGCCGCGGAAGGCGGGCTCCCAGCCGAGGCCCATGCGCACCGAGGTCAGGAGCGGCCGGCCGCCCTTGACGAGCGACACGGTCTGGTTCTTCTGGAGGCTGACCTTCCCCTTGTCCAGGCTGACCTTGCCCGCGCCGGGCGCCGGAGCGGCGGGCGGCGCCGGGGGAGCGGGCGGCTGCACGGACTGCGGGGCCTGCATCGGGCTCGGGGCCGGTGCGGACGGCGGCGGGGGGAGCGGAGCCGCGGGGCCGGTGGGAGCGGGCGCGTGTCCGGGAGCGGGGGCCTGTACGGAGGCGGGCTCGGGCGTCGGCTCCTCCACGCTCACGCCGAAGTCCGTGGCGATTCCGGCCAGCCCGTTCGCGTACCCCTGACCGACCGCGCGGGCCTTCCAGGCGTCGCCCCGCCGGTACACCTCGACGACCACCAGCGCCGTCTCCGCGCCCAGCCGCGGCGGGGTGAACGTGGCGAGGGGGGAGCCGTCGTCGGCGTTGCGAAGCGTCGCCGTCGGCTCCGTGCCGGCGAAGGTCGCGCCCGCCGCGTCCAGGCTCGCGGTCACCACGACCTTCTCGATGCCGGGCGGCACGGCCGCGGTGTCCACCGTGATCGAGTCGCCCGCACCGCCGAATCCGGCGCGGTGCGTCACGCCCGGCCCGCTGGGCTGGTTATAGAAGACGAAGTCGTCGTCGGAGCGCACCTTGCCGTCGGCGGTGAGCAGCAGGCCCGACACGTCGAGCCGCACGGGAGCGGTGACGTCCACCGTCACGCGGGCGACGGAGAGAGGGATGTTCGAGCCGGGTGTCATAGCGGTCATGTCCCGGGTAACGAGCGGCCCCGCTTTGCAGTTCCATTACTTACCCGTACTGACGCGATCCTTTCGCGGCGGGCCTGCTGGGGCGCGCCTGTTGGGGCGGGAGGAGCCGACGGGTAGTCGCGGGACCGGCGGGTCAGTACGGCCAGATCGGCGGGTTGGTGCAGAAGTGGCCGCCGAGGTGGGCGTGGTCGGGGTTGTCGGGGTCGAGTTCGCCCTGCGCGGCGACGAGGGCGGGCGCGAAGGGCTCCCAGTCGTCCTGCGGCTCGTACCCGAGGGCGCGCGCCGTGGAGAGGTCCCACCACAGGCGGGTGTTGGCGGAACTGCCGTAGACCACGGTGTGCCCGACGCCGTCGGCGGTGAGGGCGGCGTGCAGCAGGCGCGCCCCGTCGGCCGGGCTCATCCAGACCGAGAGCATGCGCACCGACGTCGGCTCGGGGAAGCAGGAGCCGATGCGGATGGAGACGGTCTCGATGCCGTGCAGGTCCCGGTAGAGGGAGGCGAGGTCCTCGCCGAAGCCCTTGGAGAGGCCGTAGTACGTGTCCGGGCGGCGCTCGGTGTTCACGGGGATGAGCGCGCCGGGCGCGGCGGGGGTGGTCGCGGGGCGCGGGGTGAACCCCACGGCGTGGTTGCTGGAGGCGAACACGACGCGGCGCACGCCCTCTTCGCGGACGGCCTCGTAAAGGTTGTACGTGCCCTCGATGTTGGCGCGCAGAATCTTCTCGAACGGGGCCTCCAGCGAGATCCCCGCGAGATGGACGACCGCGTCCACGCCGCGTACGGCCTCCCGCAGCGCTTCCTTGTCGGCGAGGTCGGCGGTGATGGCGTCCGGCTCGCCCTCGATGGGCTGTACGTCGAAGAGCCGGAGCGCGT
Organism: Streptomyces sp. NPDC057654; assembly: GCF_042800135.1. NCBI lineage: Bacteria > Bacillati > Actinomycetota > Actinomycetes > Kitasatosporales > Streptomycetaceae > Streptomyces > Streptomyces sp. NPDC057654. The sequence continues at coordinate 2,199 of NZ_JBHVHQ010000375.1, forward strand.
AGCCGTACGAGGGCAGCAGCTCGCGCATCAGGGTGCCCAGGCCGCCGGCGGCGCCGGTGAGCAGGACGGTGCGGGGAGCGGGCATGGGCGGATCTCCTCCGGGCAGGGCGGTCACATCACGTACAAGGCGGTCGCATGTGCGGACACCATTCAGATGTGTGGACACGCTAAGGAGCGGCGGTGACCTGGTCAAGACGCGGGTTCTTTTCGGCCGGGCGAAGTGTCCGTTTCCGCCGCCTGGGCGTAGCGGCGGGCCAACTGGGCGCATGCCTGCTTGAGTTCGGGCGGGCCCACGACCTCGATGTCGGCGTCGAATCTGCCGATGGCGGCGGCGAGGCCGGGCCAGGACCATGAGCCCAGGGTGAGCCGGCAGCGGTTCGGGCCGAGTTCCTCGACCAGCCCGTCATGGGTGAAGCGGTACACGTCGGCGGCGGGCAGGTCGAGGATCACCTCGCCGCGGCACGGCCAGTCGCCGACGCCGCCGGATCCGTCGGAGCCCCGGAACCTGCCCGCCACGAAGGCCGCCACGTCGCCCCCGGGCAGTTCGCGCGGCGTGAAGCGGGGCCCGCCCGGGGAGCGCGGGGTGATGCGGTCGGCGCGGAAGGTGCGCCAGTCCTCGCGGTCGAGGTCCCAGGCGACCAGATACCAGCGCCCGCCCCAGGTCACGAGGTGGTGGGGCTGCGCCCGGCGCGGGGGACCGGCGTCCGGGGCGGCCGTTCCCGGCGGGGCGGCCGGGGCGTAGTCGAAGCGCAGCACCTCGCGGGCGTGGACCGCCGCGCTGAGCGTCATGAGCACACCGCTGTCGACCTCCGGGTACGGCCGCGTCGGCGACTGCTGGACCGCGGTCACCTGGAGGGTGTCGATGCGGTGGCGCAGCCGCGCCGGCATGACCTGCCGGACCGTGGTCAGCGCACGCGCCGCCGACTCCTCGATGCCCGCGCCGGCGGTGGCGGCGATCTGGAGGGCGACGGCGAGGGCCACGGCCTGCTCGTCGTCGAACAGCAGCGGCGGCAGATCCGCCCCCGCGCCGAGCCGGTACCCGCCGTCCGGCCCCTTCATCGCCGCGATGGGATAGCCGAGCTCGCGCAGGCGGTCGACATCGCGGCGCACGGTGCGCGCGCTGATGTCCAGGCGCTCGGCCAGCAGCGCCGCCGGCCAGTCGCGGCGCGCCTGGAGGAGGGAGAGCAGGGACAGGAGTCGCGCTGACGTCTTCGGCATGGTTCCCATAGTGACCCAGTACGCGACGGAGAAGCGGCCACAACCTGTCCGCTACCCCTGCGATTCTGTTTTTGTCCGCACCACGAGAACGATCAGAGGGACCCGATCACTGTGACTGCCGCAACCACTTCCCACCCGGCTTCCGACGGCGAGCGGGCCGACCTGATCGAAGCGCTCGCGACCGCGCGCGGCGCGCTGACCGCCACGGTGCGCGGCCTCGGCGACGAGCAGGCCGGCGAGCGCCCGACGGCCGGCGCGCTGTCCCTGGGCGGGCTGATCAAGCACGTGGCGGTCATCGAGGAAGGGTGGCTGCGCTTCGTCGTCGAGGGCCCGTCCGCGCTCCGGTACGACCTTCCCGACGGCGTCACCTGGGCCGACCTGGGGGCCGGTACCGCACGCGAGGTCCCGCAGTGGGCCATCGACCACCAGAACAACCTCCAGATGCTGCCCGGCGAGACGCTGGCCGGGGTCCTGGAGCGCTACGAGCGCGTCGCCGCCAAGAGCGCGGAGGTCATCGCCTCCGTGCCCGACCTCTCGACCGCGTACCCGCTGCCGGAGGCTCCCTGGCACGAGCCGGGAGCGGTGCGCAGCGTGCGCCGGGTGCTGATGCACGTCATCGCGGAGACCGCCCAGCACGCCGGGCACGCCGACATCCTGCGCGAGACGCTGGACGGGACGACGGCGAGCTGACGGGGGCCTGCCGGCCGGGATGCCGCCGCCCTGCGCGCCACCGGACTCCGGCCGTCGGGCGGCCGGTCGGCCGCGGCCCGGCCCGGTGAGTGAGGGCCGGGCCCGCCCGGCCCGGCTGAGTTCGGTCCAGTCCAGCCCAGTCCAGCTCAGCCCGGCTCGTACGATCTCGGCTCGGCTCAATTCGTACGTGTTCGACTCGAAAGGAACGGCGCCGCCATGCAGCGACTCGCGCACCGCCCGACCCACCGCGATGTGATCCGATGACCACCGTCCTCGACACCCGCGCGCTCAACCGCGCCACCCTCGCCCGGCAGCTCCTGCTCGACCGCGCCGATGTACCGGCCCTCGAAGCCGTCGCGCACCTCGGCGGGATGCAGGCGCAGGAGCCGCAGGAGCCGTTCGCGGGGCTCTGGTCGCGGCTGCGCGCGTTCGACCCGGCGGAGCTCTCGGACCTGCTCGTCGGGCGGCGCGTGGTGCGCACGCACCTCATGCGCCGCACCGTTCACCTCGTCACCGCCGACGACGCCCTGGCCTGGCGGTCCCGCCACGACGCGATGCTGCGGCAGCGGGTGCTCGGCACGTACCGCCGCGAGCTCGAAGGCGTCGACCTCGACGAACTCGCCGCGGCGGGCCGGGCGGTGCTCGCCGACGGGGAGCCCCGCTCGATGTCGGAGCTGGCGCGGGCGGTCGCCGACCGCTGGCCGGATCCGGGCCCCCGGCCGCTGGGCGAGATGCTGGTCGCCGCCCTCATCCCCATGGTGCAGATGCCGCCGCGCGGGCTCTGGCGCGCGAAGGGCGGGGTGCGCAACATTCCGATCGCCTCGTGGCTCGGGCGCGAGGCCGACCCGCCCGCCGTGGACGGGGCCGACCCCGTGGGCCAGGCGCTCGTGCGGCGCTACCTGGCGGCGTTCGGCCCGGCAGCCTCGGCCGACCTGCGCGCCTGGTGCGGCCTCGCGGGGCTGCCGGCCGCGGTCGCCGCCGTACGGGAGGAACTGGTCGGTTTCCGCGACGAGCGGGGGCGGGAGCTGCTGGACCTGCCCGACGCGCCGCGCCCCGACGCCGATACCCCGGCCCCGGTGCGGTTCCTGCCCGCGTTCGACAACGCGGTCCTCGGGTTCCAGGACCGCGGCCGGATCATCGACGACGCCCACCGCGGCCTCTCGGTGACCGGCGCCCGCGTCGTCCTGGTCGACGGCCGGGTCTCGGCGACCTGGACCGCCAAGGCCGACACGGTCACGGTCACCCCGCTGCGCGACTTCTCCCGAGCCGAACGCGCCGCCGTCGCCGAGGAGGGGCAGGCCCTGGCGTCGTTCCTCTCGGACGGGGAGAGCGACCGGGTGGAGCTGACCGTCGCCGAGTCCGGCTGAGAGCCGGGGTCATCCCCCGGCCCGAGCCGGGCCAGGCCAGGCCGGGGGATGACACCGCCGTACGAGGCAGGGGGAGGGCAGGCCGTGCTGCCGTTTTACGCGGCCGGTCGGGCCGGTCGGAGCGAGTCGCTCGACTCCTCGGCCGACGAGCGGAATCCGGAACGGGCCCGGCCCGGCCGTGCGGACGAGGCGTTCGAAGCGGCGCAGCCGCAGCCGGATCCGCGTCCTCCGGCCGGGGCGGGCCATGCCGATCGTGCTCGCCGATCGTGCTCGCCGAGCCGTCCCGGCCGAGGCCGGCCCGGCGCGTCCGGACGTCGATATGGACGCCGAGGCTCTCGTCGTCGGGCGAGTTCATCCGTGCTGACCTCAGGGGATGGCCCATTCCGCCACCGGGCCGGACGGCGCGACGGCCGCGGGCCAGCCGCAGGCAAACGCGGCGCGGCGCCCGGCACTTGACCGGCTCCGCCGGACTGGCTTAGCGTAGCCGCGTTCAGAGATATGGACGCTAATCAGAAACGTGCACGTACACGCCAGGGAGAGCCCGTGACCTCTGCCGCACTCGCCGAGCGCCTCGACGGCCTGCTGTTCTTTCCCGTGACCGCGTACGGGCCCGACGGCGGGCTCGATCTCGACGCGTTCCGCGCGCATGTGCGCGCGGGCGTCGACGCGGGCGCGGCGGCGGTCTTCGCGTGCTGCGGCACCGGGGAGTTCCACGCGCTGACCGCGGAGGAGTTCCGCGCGTGCGTCGCCGCCGCCGTCGAGGAGACGGACGGCCGGGTGCCCGTCGTCGCCGGGGCCGGCTACGGGACCGCGCTCGCCAAGCAGTACGCCCGGCACGCGGAGGAGGCGGGCGCGGACGGTCTGCTCGCCATGCCGCCGTACCTCGTCGTGCCCGGCCAGGAAGGGCTGCTGCGGCACTACACCGAGCTCGCGGCGGCCACCTCCCTCGACGTCATCGTCTACCAGCGCGACAACGCGATCTTCACCCCCGAGACCGTCGTCGAACTCGCCCGCACCCCTGGCGTCATCGGGCTCAAGGACGGCCACGGCGACCTCGACCTGATGCAGCGCATCGTGACCGCGGTCCGTACCGCGCTCCCGCGCGAGGACTTCCTCTACTTCAACGGGCTGCCCACCGCCGAGCTCACCGGCCTCTCCTACCGCGCCATCGGCGTCCGCCTGTACTCCTCCGCCGCCTTCTGCTTCGCGCCCGAGATCGCCCTCGCCTTCCACCGGGCGTTCACCACGGGCGACGACGAGCTGGTCGCCAAGCTCCTCGACGGCTTCTACGTGCCGCTCGTCGAACTCCGCAACCAGGGGCGCGGATACGCGGTCTCGCTCGTCAAGGCGGGCGTCCGCCTCGGCGGCCTCGACGTCGGCGAGGTCCGGCCCCCGCTCACCGAACCGACCCCCGCGCACGTCAAGGAACTCGCCGAACTCATCGAGCGGGGACGTGCGTTGCTGGTGGGCGCGGCCCCGCAGGAAAGCGCGGCCTCGGAGTGATCACCTCCGCGTTCCTCTACCCCTGGGACGTCGTCGGGGACCCGGACGCCGCCCGCCGCGTCGCGGACCTCGGCGTCCGGCGCGTCACCCTCGCCTCCGCCTACCACTCCACCCGCGCCCTGACCCCCCGCCACCCCGCCCGCCGCATCGTCACCGCCCGCCACGCCGCCGTCCTCTACCCGCCGGACGCCGCCCGCTGGCGAGGGCGGGAGCTGCGCCCGTACGAGCAGTCGTGGGTGGCCGGGGCCGACCCGTTCGCCGAGGCCGCGGAGGCGCTGGCCGACGCGGGGCTCGACGTGCACACCTGGGTGGTGCTCGCGCACAACTCCCGCCTGGGCGAGGAGCATCCGCGCACCTCGGTGCGGAACGCGTACGGCGACCGCTACCCCTGGGCCCCCTGCATCGCCCGTCCCGAGGTCCGTGCGTACCTGGTCGACCTGGCAGCGGAGGCCGCCGCCCGCCCCGGCGCGAGCGGGACCGACCTGGAGTCCTGCGGCTGGTACGGCCTGGCGCACCTGCACGCCCACGACAAGATCGCCGGGGTGGGGCTGGACGGCGCGGGCCAGTACCTGATGTCGCTGTGCTTCTGCGACGCCTGCGCCGCGGGCTGCGCCGAGCACGGCGCGGACCCCGAGGAACTGCGCGCCGCGGTCGTACGGGCCCTGCGGCCGTACTGGTCCACAGGCGAGGCGACGGCGGGCTCGGCCGACCGGGCGGGCGAGTGGGCCGCCGTGCGCGAACTCCTCGGCCCGGACCTCGCCGAGGCCGTACGCGCCTGGCGCGACTCCACCGCGGCCGCCCTCCAGCGGGAGTGCGTGGCGGCCGTGCGCGCCGCGGCGGGAGCGGACCGCCCCGGCTTCCGCGTCATGCTCCACGCCGACCCG
>NZ_JBHVHQ010000376.1:0-7858 GCF_042800135.1 Streptomyces sp. NPDC057654
GCCGCCGGACGGCGGCAGCGCGGGCGGGAAGTTGCCGCCGCCATTGCCCTGGTCGTCATCGGAGCCGCCGGTTGTGAAGTTGTTGAGTCCCACCGGGTTCTCCTTCGGTGCGGGTCGCTCGGTGTGGTGGCCCGCTGGGCAAAGGCGCCACGGTGTCCCGAGCGGGGATCTGGATGGGTGAGAGGGAATGTCGGGGGTCGTCAGAAGAGACACTGCTCTTGACGGTTTTTGAGGAGCGGTATGGTCAGCTGACCTCGTTATCGCCTGGCACAGTGGTGGGCGCAGTTCGTCCGCTTCCTGAGCGGGATGTCGCGCGCAGGCCAGACCGCGGGCCGCGCCTCGGCCGGACGGGTGGCAGGAATGGTGACGAGGACGGTGTCGACGGTCGTCCCGGACTGGGCGAACGCCCGGGCCGGAAGTGCTCGGCGAGACCACCGCACTGTTCCACGAGCTTTCGGAAGGCTGTAGTGCTGCCGGTCTGTTCAGTGACGGTCCACGACATGACCGACACCAGCAGCTCATTCGGCCGGTTGGAGGAACCGTAGGGCGTGGGCCATGCCGGTGCCGCAGGTGAACGGCGGATTCCTCAGCACCCGGTCGTAGCAAGGTTCTGGGAGGGTGGTGAGGAAGTCGGCAACCTGTACCCGTCACGCCACACGGGCATCGGCGAGGACGCCGACGTATCCGGGGTCCCGTTCGATGCGGTCCACTACCTCGCCGTGGGCTGCTGCCGTGGCTATAACGCCGGAGCCAGCAGACGGCTCCAGCGCGGTCATGCCAGGCCTTGGATCGGCCAGAGCATGGCTTTCCGTCTCAGCACGGGTTATCCGGCGCAAAAGCTCCCGATGACCATGCCGGCAGGCCCTTCGGAAGTAAGCTCTTCGACCTTGGCGTTGGACCGGTCGAGGCGGAACCCCGCAAACGGCCTGTCATCGAAGAACGGAATCGACGCCAGCGCGGGGTCTCTGTTGGGGCCACCGCAGACGATACGCAGCGCCTCGTCCTCGTTCTCGGCGCGGATGACGACGGCGTCATATTTTTCATATCCCCAGCCGTCCGTGCGGGTCACCAGCCACAGCTTCATAATCTTCAGTCTCCTTCCGGTTTTCCAGCCACCTCGGCTACGGCTTCCTGACGGGCAGAACCCCTCGGAGCCGCCATCGACGATGATTCGGCGGCCAAGTACGCCATCGCGCGCCTCGGCACATGGCGAGGATATGTTTTCGCGGGAGAACTGCCGCCTCACCGGTGGCAAGCGCGGGGGTGAGCGCTAGGCAACGTCAACGGAGAAGAGGTGCGCACCCTCGGTCTTCGTCCATGCCCCACCGACAGCTTCGAGGTCCTCGTTGACGCGCTGGTACAAGGCGGGAGCCCATGGCGGCCGATGGGCATCAGACGATGACCATCAGTTTTGGTACGGCCGGACAGGGCTGCGAGCACATCTGCGGGGATTCGCATCGGATGTCCTTCGGCGCGGGTTGCTCGGCGCGATGGACGAGAGAGCCAGGGATCACCAAGAGCGATGTCAGTCATGAGAGTTGGTCGCACAACACCGATCGTGGCGGTCCTTGAGGGCAACAGGGTCAGACAATCATGCCGAGGAGCCTCTGCCGGATGCTCGGGTCGATGTGCTGCATCGAGTCGGCGTAGCGTTTGGCCAGGTCCACCATGAGGGACCAGTTCATGGCGGAGCAGGGTGCGTAATACAGGTTCTTCGGGTGGTCCTGACGCGTGGGCGGCGGGGACCAGTCGAAGTCGGTGACCATGAGCGAGAGCCTGCGCTGGCGCACGCGGCTGGTGTTGATGTACCGCCAGATCTGCATGTATTCCGTTCCGCCCGACACCTTGGGGATCCTGCGGAACTCTTTCCAGATCTGAGCTGTCGATTTGTTCTCCGTGCGCAGCATCACCTCCTGGGACAGGATGTGGCTGAACGAGTTGAAGTACAGGTTGATGTTGAGCTTCTTGGCGATCTGGATGAGCATCATGACCGCCTCCTGGTAGTTCGCCTCGGAGATCGAACCAGAGGTGTCGATGTAGATGTGCAGGTCGGGCATGTACTGCGCCGAGGTGATCCGGCCAGGCTTGTTGAAGTCGTCCGGGTCCCGGCGGCTGGCCTTGAGAAAGGTCGTCTTCATCGTGCGGAAGATGTTCTGCGACCTGTTGACCTTGCCCATCCGGCGCAGCACGCGAGTGATGTCCTTGAACAGGTCGAGCTTGCTCGGCGGCTGCTTGCGGAACGCCACCTTGGCGCTGCGGCTGCCAGGCTGGCCCGGTTGCTGCTTGGAACCCATGGCGGCAGCCCGGGCGGCGGCCCGGGGCAGCGACGTGAGTTTGGACAGCGACGTGTTCGAGACGACCTTAACCGGCGAAGCCAGCGACTGGTCAATGAGATTCCACTCCCCCGTGATCTTCGCCGCGGTGGCCCGGGCATGGGCCTCCACGTTGACCAGGACGAGGGAACGCGGGCAGAACAGCTCCCCGACCGTGAACGGTAGGACGCCGGTGTCCAGGGCGGTGTTCTGCTGGCTGGCCTGGGTCCGCTGCTGCTCGACGTAGTTCATGAGCATGTGCACGAGCACGCGGGCGAAGGAGTGCTCATCGTTGGCATCAGCATCGTCCTTGCGCACCAGCAGCGATTCGGTGAGCCCCTTCAGCGACAGGGCCGTGAAGTCGTTGAGCAACTTGGTGGTGGCCGGCGGCAGGGCGCCGGCCATCGCCTGCGTCTGCTGGGACAGCCAGACCTTGAAGTCGCCGAAGGCCGCGGAGGACTGGAACCAGAACCCGAGGGTGTCGGGGTGGAAGGTATAGGCGATCGAGGCGAAGAAGGCGCTCTCGGCGCCGGTCCCCGCCAGCAGAGCCCTTGCGGCCGGGAGGACATCAGCCTGCGCGGTGTAGAGCACCCGAGGGGAGGGCGCGGGCATCTTGTTCTGCTGCCCGGCCTGGACGGCGAAGAGCTCCGCGACCGGCAGCAGCGTGCCCTGGTCGAAGTTGATCAGAGTCTGTCCGAGCAGTTCTTTGACCGTCTGCTCGCCGGCCACGTTCAGTGTGTCACCGAGGCAGCTCAGGAGCAGATTCGGGATGTCTCCCGTCAGATCAGCGCCCTGGGCGCCGGTGATGTTCACCGGGGCGTTGGGATGCAAGGGCTCCAGCAGCGGGTCGATGAGGGTCTGCTGGATCGCGGGCATCGGGTCATAGTCACCGATGCACGAGATGGTGTGCAGGGCGTCGAGTACGGCCGGCTTCTGGTTCGTGACGGTGATCGTCATGGGTCATGGTCTCCTTCTGAGGACAAGGCATCGGCAGAGCGCCGCCGACGGTGGGGAGTTACGGCAAGAACGGCAGCCCGCAGCAGTCCCCACCACCGGTGAGCGAGCCATTCAGAGGAAGGCCGAGAGGAATGCGGCCTGGTTGACGATCGGAGCGTCGATCTCCATGAAGACCTCCAGGTTCTGGCGGTCGATCTGCTGGCTGGCTGCCATCTCGATGAGCGTGCGGGTGTGGTCCCCCTCGATCTGGGTGATGGCGGGAGTCAGTTGCTCGATGAGGCGCTTGTTGTCCTCACTCTCCTTGAGCGCGTACAGCAGTGATCCGGACTTCTCGTTGTTGGTCAGCGTTCCGATGATCGCGGCCATGTCGGTCACGGTCGTTGCGGTTTTCAAGCTCTGGTAGCAGTTCGGCTTCGGGACGTTCACCCGGTTCTGCTGCACGCTGCCGGCGTTGCTCGCCAGGTCCTGGGCGATGGTGGCCACGAGCTGCGTGGTGAACATGGTGTCTCCGACATAGGCCTCGATGGCCTCGTTCAACTGCGAGGTCTCGCGGTCGCCGATCTGGACCGGGGTGGCCAGGTACTGCGCCAGCTGCTGCGGGTCGGTCACGTTGAGCCACTTCGACACGTTGTCGATGGTGCGCGGCGTCGTGAGCTGGTTCATCTCCTCGCCGCCGTCGAACAGATCGGCCATCGTGACGTTGTCGTCGCCGTCGTCGTCCTGGCCGTCGGCGACGATGGCGACGGGCGTCGACTTCTGGAAGATGAGCGCGGGGTACGTCGTGAGCACCGTCTTCACCCAGGGGTTCAGGTTGTCGCCGAGGACGGACATGAGGGTGGCGGCGTCGGGCTCGACGTGAAAGATCGTGAAACGGGACAGGCTTGCTTCGTCGAGCGAGGTGACGGCGCCCTTGTCGTTGCCGGCCACGATGATGCGGACGTTCTTGGGCAGTTCGACGTACCCCATGCGGCGCAGCGTGATCAGGGTCAGCGCGCCGGAGGTGACGTCGGAAGTGGTGCGGTTGATCTCGTCGAGGAAGAGGATCGGCCACTCACGCGGGTTCTTCTCGGCATAGTCGATGCACTCCTGGATCACCTGGTGCGGGTAGAAGACCTGCTTATGGTTCTGCGTACCGTCGTCCTTGGTGTACGGCACCAGGCGGGCACCGGTGAGGTCGGCCTTGTCGGCGAGCTGGTTGCAGGGCAGCGTGAACGCCAGCGTGCCCATCGAGTAGGCCAGGGACTCGACGAAGCTGGACTTGCCGATACCGGGCTCGCCCATGAGAGCGGGCGTCGCGCCGACCTCAAGGGACTGCTTGATGAGGGTCGTCAGGGTGTCGTTGAACTTCATGTCGATGTCTTTTCTGTGCAGGGGCGAGGAAGAGAGGGACAGCGAAGAGATGACAATGGACGGCACTGCTCTCGGCGTCGCCGCGGTCAAAGGGGCCGTAAACGGTTCAGTGGTGCGGGCCGTGCGCCGCGCCGTCAGAGCCGGAGCCGGGCGGAGACCTCCACCACTGAACCGGTGGCGATGGAGCCCCGCTGCACATCGCCACCCGATCGCGCTCCGCGCGATCCAGCACGTTCCCCACCTGTGCTGGCCCTCACCGCAGCCACCGTCACCCTCCTCGCCTGCCGCCGGAGGCAGCAGGCGAATCAGGAGCAGAAACAGCAGCGGAGGCAGGCACAGAGCGTCAGTTGGCCGACGTGGCGCGTGCTTCGCGGTCTGCTACCAGCGCGGCGGCCCTGTCGAGGAGAAAGGCCCGGCCGTTGCGCCGCTCACTGTGCTTGGGACGCGCAGGGATGACGGCGAGCGCCGCCTGGTAGAGCAACCATGCGGTATCGCCCGACGAGTACTCGACCCCGAGGGCGCTGTAGGCCCGCAGTTGCGTCCGCATCCAGGCGTAGAGCGAGGCGAGAACCGAAAACTCCCAGCGGGACATGTCGTGGTTGAAGTCGCCGGGATCCCGGAGTTGTCGGTGGGCACTGGCCAGAGTCTGTTCGACGATGGCCTGCGAGTACGGGATGTCGGGCATGTCCTCGGCGGTGTCGACAGCTGACGCTGAAGCACCGGAGCTCTCGCCGGCATTCACGGCCAGCTGCGCGTAGAGGTCCTCGATGGAGGGGAAGGCCGGCGTGGTAGTCGCTGTGTCGACGTGGGCGACGATGTGATCGGGCACCGGCTGGCGGGTGAAGGTCGACCAGTGGTCCAGGAGCAGCTCGTACCAGCCGTGCTCCTCGCGCAGGACACGCTTGTCGGCGGCCGCGGGGAAATCATGGAAGTTTTCCGGCAGCGGCATGATGAGGTGGAAGCCCCGGCTGGACATCGACAGCTCCGAGTAGAGGGTGCCCTGCAGCCGCAGCAGGTCTGCGGCCACAGCCGGCGGGCAGCTGGGTTCGATGTCGAGGACGAGCAGCCCGTCGGCCTGGGCCTGGAGGTAGAAGGCGGCGTTCGCGGCATCAGGTATCGCCGCGGTGAGCTCGTCGAGAGTGAGCAGGCAGGTCTCGTCCAGGGCGAAAGCTCCGCGCAGCGAGCCGGGGTGTTTGCAGCTGGACGTGCAGCCGGCGAGCAGGTGCCGTACGTCGATCGGGACCTTGTGCTTCGGCGGCTTGGCGGAATCACCGGGGGTCTCTTCCCCGAGTTGTCCGGAGATGGTCCACCGACAGGCACTGGCGAGGGTGCGGATCGCGGGGTTGCCGTAGAACTGCGGGAACCAGGCATGAGGATCGGCTGGGGTCATCGTGGACGCATGCCTTCGATCGGAGAGAGGCAACAGGAGGGGAAGAGAAAGGCAGGCCCCCGTACCGCACGGATGCGAGTACGGGGGCCTCATCGACGGTCAGCGTGGATCAGCCCTGGTAGGTGATCCCCGGCTGCTCAGCCTGACCGGAGCCGTTGGCCACGGGCGAGCCCACGGCCGAACCAGCGTTCTTGAGGAGGTTGTTCTCGGCCTTCAGGTCCGCGAGCTTCTGCTCCAGGATCTCCTGCTGGGTAGGAGCCGGAGCGGGAGCTGCGGCCGGAACAGCAGTCGGAGCAGGAGCGACGGACGCAGCCACGGCGGCGGCCGGGGCCTGAGTCTGGACCGAAGCCGGCGCTGCCGCGGCCACAGATGCGGACGCCGGCTGCGGGACCGGGAAGGACAGGCCGTCCTCCACTTCGGTCGCCACCGGGACGGCGGCGGCAGGAGCACTGGCAGGGATGGCCTGAACGGGGCGCGGCGTGCCGTTGAGCACGATGCCACGCGCAGCCAGTTCAGTCTGGTCGACGCCGGGATTGTAGTAGCGCACCTTATCGTGGACGATCACCTGTTCGATGGCGAGGCCGCGGCTTTTGTACTGCTTCGGCTTGTAGGTGCGCAGCACGAGCGTGACGTCGAGGCCCTGCGCGAGCTCCCGGCCGGACTCGTCCTGGTCGAAGGTGCCGTCGCCCTTCGGGGAAGGGATCAAGATGACCGGCAGGGTACTGCCCTTGGAGTCGATGGAGTAGTTGGGTCCGGTTTCGGGCCGCTTCGAGGAGTCGTAGCGGCGCTCGAGGACGTACTGCTCCTCGACGGTGGGGTTGTTCGGATCGGCGAACTGGACCTCGGCGTGAATGATCGTCGCGGTGGTGTGCGGCTTGCCGACGGCATTCATGCCGTTCCTCGTCTTGCGCTCGTCGCTGGCGACGAGCTCGGCGCCCTCGATGAGGCGGGTGAGCTTGGCGAAACTGAGCTTCCCGCGGATGAAGACATTCTTGCCCTCAGTGAGCTGGTCGGCGGAGACGGCGTAGCTGTTCATGGCGGTGCGGTTCCTTCGTTCGGTCTGACGGTCGATGACTCAGCGGTCTATTGGAGAGCTATTGGCCAGGATTCGGACTGCCATTCACTCCCTTATTCTATCAACGTCTGTTCGTCTATGAGTAGCCTGTTGATACGGACATGAATCGTCGTGTGTACTAATTGCAGAGGGGCTGGGAAAGGCATGATGACTGCGACTCAGAGGCCAGTTGCGACTGTGTCGGAGCCGTCGGCGCAGACGAGGGCAGCTGACGGGCGTTACGCCGGCCCCATGGGCTTCGGTAACGGACCCGTCATCGCCGTCGGCGTCATGGCGGGCGCAGCGGCGCTCCTCGCCGCATGGGGCCTGACGCGGCTCGCGACGTCCGAGGACAGCTTCATCCGGGTGCTGCAGGGCCATCACGCCCCGGTCGAGGCGCCGGTGAGTCCCGGCGAGAAGAACGCCGGAGGCGGCAGCACCCAGCAGCCGAGCGAGGGCCGCACGGGGAAGCAGGACGAGAGCGGGGCGAGTCAGGATCCGGTGCCCGGCCGCGGTGACGAGGACAAGCACAACGGATCGGGCACACCGGCCGGGACGAAGCCCGCGCCGAAAGCAAAGCCGTACATCATCAAGCCAGGCGATACGCTCAGCGCGATCTCGGGTGCGACGGGGGTGCCGATCGGCATCCTGGTCGAGACGAACAGGATCCAGAATCCGGATCTCATCTACGCGGGGGCTTCGCTGCTCATCTCGCCGGTGTGACGATCCGGCGGGGCGGCACTGCCACGCGCCACGCCTGATTCGCTGCCCTGACCGCCTCGCAGCGGTCAGGGC
>NZ_JBHVHQ010000377.1:0-7857 GCF_042800135.1 Streptomyces sp. NPDC057654
GCCCGTACAGGCCGCCGACGGTGAGCGCCCCGATGCCGGAGGCGCGCAGCAGCGACCGCCGGGTGAGGGCGCCGCGGCCGGTACGCTCGACATCATCGCCACGGTCGCGAACGCGGCGATGAGTGCGGTGAGCGGCCTGTCCGCCATCCTGGCCCCGGTCGGACACGTAGTGGGCGGCCTGGTCAGCGCCTTCGGCGCGCTCCCCGGACCGATCCAGTCGGCGGCCCTGGCACTGCTGCTGTTCCGCAGGGCCCAGCCCAGCCTGAGCCGCCTCGCCACCACGGTCACCGGGCCCGTGCGCACGGGCTTTCAGAACTTCGCGCAGCAGATGCGGGTGCAGCAGACCCTCGCCGCCACCTCGGGCGCGGCGATCTCCCGGTACGGCGCGGCGTGGGCCGCGGTGCAGGCCCGGGTGGGTTTCCTCGGCAACATGACCAGCGCGTTCCGCAGCGCCAACGGGGCGGGCGTGACGTTCGCGGGAACGCTCAACGGCGTCTCCCGCGCCGCCGGGAGCGGCCTGCGATCGGCCCTCGGCGGCATCTCCAACGCGCTCGGCGGCCCTTTCGGTATCGCCATGGCCGGGGTCTCCGTCGGCCTGGGGCTGCTGGCCGCGCGCCAGCAGCGCGCCGCGCAGGCCGCCGCCGAGCACCAGCAGCGCATCTCCTCACTCACCTCGGCGCTGCGGGAGTCGGGCGGCCAGATCAACGGTGATGTGCGCGGGCAGGCCGCACAGGCGCTGCTGGACACGAAGGTGTCCCAGGGCCAGCTGACCAAGGTCATGGAGCAGGCCGGTGTGCCCGTCTCCACCCTGACCGACGCCTACCTCGGCCAGGGCACCTCCCTGGACGCGTTGCAGAAGAAGCTCCAGGCCACGGCCGACAACCACAAGGAGTACAAGGACTTGGCGGGCGGCAAAGCGTCGGTCCTGGACTACTCGGACGTCGGCCGGCGGTACAAGGACGCCGCCGACGCACTGGGCAGCGTCAAGGGCGAGATGGCCGAGTCGGTGAAGAACGCCAAGGAACTGGCGAAGGCCACCCAGGGTGCCGGCGACGGCACCTCGGCGTACGACCGGCTCAAGGGCGCGGTCGGCGGCCTGGCGGACAAGACCGCCGACGCCGACACCCGCACCCGTTCCCTCAAGAGCGCACTCGACCTGCTCTCGGGCGGCCAGATCTCGCTCCAGGCCGCGAAGGCGAAGGTGAACAGCGCCGTCCTGGACCTGAAGGAGGGCGGAAAGAACGTCAACCGGGAACAGGGCTACGGCGGCCGACAACTGGTCAACCAGGACAAGACCATCAACACCGGCACGAGGAACGGCCAGCAGCTCTACACCCAGCTCACGTCGCTGTCCGATGCGGCGGCGGATGCCTCCGTGGCCACGTACGACCTGGCGCAGCGCAACGGCGAGGCATTGCCCAAGGCGCTGGCCAAGGCGCGCGGCGAGATGAGCCGGGCGCGCGAAGCCGCCGTCCGGGCCGCGCGCGGCTACGGGCTGACCAAGACCCAGGCCCAGGGCGTCGCGGACAGTCTGGGCCTGCTGCCCTCGAAGGTCAGTCTGCTGCTCCAGACCAAGGGCATGGACAGCACCCTGGCCAACCTGATCGCCGTCCAGTCGGAGTTCCATCGCCTGCCGAAGGCCAAGACGATCAAGGTCGACTCGGTGAGCGACGGCGCGCAGAAGAAGCTCCGCGCCCTGGGCTTCACGGTGAAGACGGTGCCGGGCACCCGGCAGATCAAGATCACAGCGCCGACGGCCGCCGCGCGAAAGAATCTGGACGGGCTGATCACCAAGCTCGGCCGGACCCCGAACAGCAAGAACGTGCGGGTCTCCGCGGCTACCGCCGCCGCGATCAAGGGCCTGTCGGCCGTCCAGGGCAAGATCCGAGCGACGCCCGGCGCGAAGTCCGTGACGGTCTCCGCACCCACCGCCAAAGCCCGCAAAGAACTGCAAAGCCTCGGCTTCCGCATCCAGAAGGTCCCCGGCTCCAAGAACGTCAAGGTCCTCGTCCCCACCGGCGGCCCGCGCAAGGCGGCCGACACGATCCAGCGGCGGATCGATGCCCTGCGCGGCAAGTCCGTGACGGTCACCACCCGGCACGTCACCATCTTCGACGAGCTCCGCGACTCGAACGACAACGCCGCCAAAGCCCTCCAACGCCAGGCCGACGACATGCGCAAGCAGGCCCGCAAGCACGCCCAGGGCGCCGTGGTCGACTACTACGCCGACGGCGGTTTCCGCCGTGAGCAGCACGTCGCGCAGATCGCCCCCGCCGGAGACCTGCGCGTGTGGGCGGAGCCGGAGACGCAGGGCGAGGCGTACGTCCCCCTTGCCGCCTCCAAACGCGCCCGCAGCAAGGCCGTCGTGGAAGACGTCGTCGGCCGCTTCGGCGGCGAGGTGCAGTGGTTCGCCGACGGAGGCACCACCGGGCGGGCCAGCCGCTCGTACGGCTCGGTAATGGCCAGCTCCTTCACACAGGCCCGGAGCGCGGCCGCCATGGCCGACGTCGTGCGCCGCTTCGACGTGCGCACCGGCACAAACGGCGCCCGCTCCCACGTGGTCGACGCACGCGCCGGCGGGCGGGTCCAGGTCGTGGTCGTACGCGAGCAGCAGCCCCTGATCGGCACCATGCCGGTCACCGTCAGCGACAGCTCCGCGACCCCCGAGCAGATCGGCACCGAAATGATGCGCAACCTGCGCAACGCCCAACGTGGCGGGAGAGTCGCATGAGCACACCACCCAAGCAGCAGCCCCTGATCGACCTCGCCCCGTGGCAATTCGAGATCGGCGGAGTCGTCCTCGGCCACGGCACACAGGTGCCCGTCGGCACCGTCGAGGGCCTGGGCTCCCCCGGCGTCCGGCCCCAGGACACCGACAACCCCACCGGTGACGGGACCTTCCCCGGCCAGGACTTCTACGGACCTCGTACGGTCCGGATCGAAGCGGGCATCAAGACCCCCGGCGACCCGACGGCAGCTGCCGAGCTCCTGTCCCGGCTGGAGCTGGCCCTCGACGACCCGGCCGCCCGCACCCGCCCCGAGGGACGGGCCGTGCTGCGTGGCCGCTGGCCCGGCCACGGCACACGCCGGCTGTACGGGCGGCTGCGCCGTATGGAGGTGACGAGCACGGCGAACGCGGCCGCCGGCTGGCTGCCGCTGGACATCGAATTCGCCGCCCTCGACCCCCGCTGGCACGCCGATACCTCCTCCCATCTGGACTTGAGCCTTGACCAGGCGGCCCCTCGACGGCGCGAGCACATCGCGGCGGAGGCACAGGGCGTCGAGCAGCTGCTGGGCGCGTGCGCGAAGGACGAAGGGGCAGACCGCCCCGGCTGGGTCACCAACGCGGGCACCGTCTCCGCGCGGCCGACCCTTCGAGTGCACGGCCCGTGTACCGACCCGCGCATCTGGAACACGGTCACCGGCCGCGTACTCGACCTGGACCTGTCCCTGCGTACCGGGGAGTGGGTGGAGATGGAGACCCGACCCGGCACCGGCTGGGTCCTGCGCAACGGCATCACCAACGTCGCCAACGCCCTGTCCCCGGCGTCCCGGCCCGATCAGTTCACCATCCCGCCGGGCCGGTCGGAGATCGGCTGGAGCGCCGACGCCCCGACCGGTACCGCCCGCCTCGAAGTGTCGTGGCGCTCGGCGTACACCGCCCTGTGAACGGAGACCAAGTGACCCTCGTCCAGCCCCCGATGATCGTGGACGGCGGACGGCACACCGCCCGCGCGATGCGCCTGATGATCCGTGACCTGGCACGCGGCCGACCAGGCGTCGCCGAGGCCGGGGACCTCAAGGTCCGGCCCCTGGAGACGCCCGGATCCGCAGTACGCGTCGGCGGGGGCTCGGCGCTCATCCACGGAGCCCGGCCCTGGCAGGGCGCCTACACCCAGAGCAACATCGGCGACAGCACCGTCAGCGTCCCGGCCACCGGGCCGTTCAGCCGCACGGACCTGTTGATCCTGCGGGTGGAAGATCCCGAGTTCGAAGGCGAGCGCGACCCGGGCTGCGAGGACATCGGCTACTTCCACCTGGTGCAGGACGTGGCCCGTGACGCGACCGACGTGCCGAGCGGCATGACCGGCATCCCGCTCGCGCGGCTCACCCTGCCGCGCTCCACCGCGACGGTCACCGCCGACATGATCACCGACCTGCGACAGGTTGCCACTCCGCGCACCGAGCGCACGCTGCGCATCGCCCACCCGGACGAGACCAAGAAGCTGCCCGAGAAGCACGACCGCTGGATCGCATGGCCGGAGGAAGCCGCGTGGGACGTGGCCGTCCCGGACTGGGCGACACACGTGACCCTCGTGCTCACCGTGTCCGGCCTGCGGGTCGAGGCCGGCAGCATCTACGCCCAGATGCGCACCCGCTTCGGCGAGCGCACCGCGAAGCCGACCGTGGTGGACGACGACGGCACTACCACCCGCCGTACGACCGTCGTACTCGCCGACGACCTCGCGGTCCCGGCCGAGTACCGCGGCACCCGCCAGCACCTGGCCGTACAGATCGACCAGATCGACAAGTACGGCGACGGCGACCTGTCCGTGGCGAAGGGGACCACCGTCGTCGCCGAGCTGGAGTTCACGGAAGGCGCAGTGTGATGCCCGATTACCGCTACATCGTCGCCGACGCTGCCACCGGCGAGATCCTGCACTGGTCCCTGCCGCTCACGGAAGTCGAGTTCGGACCGGAGAAATCCGGCCCCGGATCGTTCCACGGCACGCTGAGCCCGAGCTTCGGCCACGGGCTCAGCGGCATGCTCGACGCCGGGAACGTGGTGATCCTCGTCGAGCGGAACGCACAGCTCGTGTGGGGCGGGCTGGTCTGGCGAACCGAGCCCGAGGGCACGAAACTCCCCATCGAAGCGAGCGGATTCACCAGCTACCTGCACCGCCGCTTGGACCTCCACGGGAATCTGGGCGGGCGAGGCCCGTACATCGAGGCCGACCCATGCCAGGTGATCCGCGACGTGTGGGCGTATGCGCAGGCCCAGCCAGACGGCGACCTGGAGGTCGTCGTGGACGACACGAAGTCGAAGGCGACGATCGGTACGGCGAAAGACCCCTACACCACCCACAAGTGGGAGGCCCGCAACCTCGGCGAGATCGTGGACGAGATGGCCGAGGCCGACGACGGCCTGGAGTGGTCGGAGACCGTCGCCTGGCGCGAGCACCGTGCAGAGCGGCGCATCACCCTCGGCGCTCCCCGACTCGGCCGCCGGCGCGAGGACCTGACGTTCACCACCGGCGCCAACCTGATCGGCACCCCGCACGTCGTCGAGGACGCCGATGCCTACGCCCAGTGGGTGGTCGGCCTCGGCGCAGGTGAAGGCAAGAAACGCAAGGTCGTCATCGACGGCGTGCGCAACGGGCGACTGCGCTTGGAGAGCCGGCTGGAGACCAGCGAGAAGGACGAGACCAAGCTCAAGCAGCGCACACGGCGCGAGCGCCTCGCCCGGCAGATCCTGCCGACGCTCACCGAGCTGGAGATCGTCGACCACCCGGCAGCACCGATCGAGGCACTACGCGTCGGCGACGACGTCCGTATCCGGTTGCACGAGCCGCACACCGCGTACGACGGGTGGAACCGCATCGTCGGCTGGACCATACGGCCCGGTGACGGCGAGACCCCCGAACGCGTGACGCTGAAGCTGGAACGCACGGTCAAACCGGAGGAATCCGGTGACAAGGGGGAGGAGCAGTAGATGCCGGACGCGATAGCCGCGCTCGCGCGCCGCATGGCCCGGTTGGAGCGCCGGGTGACCGTCTTGGAGCGGGCTCGTCGCGCGCCGTACCCGCCTTGGCGCGACCTGCCGCTGACCGGCGACACCGCGGTACCGGATTCCGAGCAGCCACCGCAGGTGCGCGCCAACCTGTGGGAGACGGTCGATTTCAGCGGCCGAATCGGCCTGAAGGACGGGCGGGCCGTGGACGGGGCGACCATCGCCCTCCTGCCGGAAGGCTGCCGGCCCGCAGCACCCCGCACGATTCCGGTGGCCTCCGACGCCGACCGCCGCGAGCTCCACCTCGATGTCGATCCCCAAGGCGTGGTGGCACTTCGGGTACAGGACGGCGGCAACGTGAAGGCCACCTGGCTCAGTCTGGACAGCGCCTCATGCCGCGCTGACCGGGACGACGCCGAGGAGTAGCCGCTCTTCGCCGTCCTGGCGCACCTGACTGGGTACCATGACGATCACCGGGCGACCCTCCGCCCGCCAGCCCAACTCCCGAGGGACCGGCCCAAGACGGGCCCGGCCACATGCCATTTCGGCGCAGGGGAGAAGGGCAGAGCCATGGCAACACCGCTGAGCGCCGACAGATTCCTGTCCACGCTGAAGGCCGCCGGGCTCGGAGTCGTCGAGCACGGCACGTGGCGCACCCACAACCGCCGAGGCCACGGCAATTGGGGCCCCTTGAACGGGGTCATGATCCACCACACGGGCCCGTACTCCTCCGAAGGCGACATGGTGGATCTGTGCCGGGTCGGCTACCAGGGGCTTCCGGGGCCCCTGTGCCACGGTGTCATCGACCGGTCCGGAACGATCCACCTGGTCGGCTACGGACGGGCCAACCACGCCGGGATGGGCGACAGCGACGTCCTGCATGCGGTCATCGCCGAGAAGGATCATCTGCCGCGCGACAACGAAGGCGACGCCGACGGCAACAGCCGCTTCTACGGGTTCGAGTGCATCAACACCGGCAGCCAGCCCTGGCCTGCGGCGCAGCTCGACGCGATGGTCCGCGTCGCGGCTGCACTGTGCCATGCCCACGGATGGAATGAGCACAGCGTCATCGGTCACAAGGAGTGGCAGCCGGGTAAGCCGGACCCCGGCGGCATCGATATGGATGCCTTTCGGGCTCGTGTCGCAGCTCATCTCAAGGACGGCGGCAAGCCGAAACCGAAGCCCAAGCCCAAGCCGAAACCCAAGCCGAAGCCGGGCCCCAAGCCCAAGCCCAAGTACGCGGCTTACCCGGGGCCGGACTTCTTCCACACGGGCCGGGCGTCACCGGTGATCGAGGCGATGGGCAAGCGGCTGATCGCCGAGGGCTGCGACTCCTACGGCACCCCGCCGGGGCCGGTCTGGAATGAGACCCATCGGCGGTCATACGCCGCCTGGCAGATCAAATGCGGCTACCACGGCACCGACGCCGACGGCCTCCCCGGCGAAGCCAGCTGGACCAAGCTCCATGTCCCAGGCGGTGCCGGCGCCGCCGTGCCCGGGAACTCCGACGACGAAGAGAAGAAGCCCGACACCATGCCTCAGGCCCTCGCCGACGTCGCCGAGCGCGTCGTCGCCACCTATGCCCAGTCCTTCTTCGGGCTCTTGCTCGCCTCCGGCACCACCGACCTGGTGTCGTTGTCGTCGCTTCAGGCGGCTGCGGTATCAGCGATGCCCGCCGGCTTCTCCGCCCTCAAGTCCGCCATGGGAACGATCCTGGGCCGGTCCGGTACGGCCTCATGGCTTCCGACCAAGCGAGATCCAGCCACCCCGCCCCGTTGACCGGCCTCGACTGGAGGAAGGAGGGACGCTATGCCGGACGGCGAGGTTGCCCTGGCGCTCGCAGAACTCCGCAACACCCTGGAAGTCGGCTTCGCCAGGATCGACGGGCAGCTTGCGCTGCTCGTCCAACGGTCGGATCAGACCGACAAGGCGGTCGAAGAGCTGGAACAGAGGGTGACGGCGCTGGAGAAGGGACGGTGGCCGATACCCACGGTTGCTGTGCTGGCCAGCATCACCGCGGTGGCCCTCGCCGTGTTCGAAGCCGTGCGTGGCTGACTGGGACCCGCGTTGGGGCTGAGCAAGAGGAGGGCCCCGTCGTACGACGGGGCCCTCGGGCCTCTTGGAAG
>NZ_JBHVHQ010000378.1:0-7847 GCF_042800135.1 Streptomyces sp. NPDC057654
GCCGTGGAGCGGTAGTCGACGGCGCCCTGCGTGAGGCGCATGTACGCCTCCTCCAGCGACGCCTGGTGCGGCGAGAGCTCCCACAGCCGTACGTCCACGCCGTGCGCGACATCGCTGATCCGCGGCAGCGGCAGCCCGGTGACCCGCAGCCCGCCGTCCTGCTCGGGCAGCACCTGGCCGCCGGCCTCGATGAGCGCGGCGGTGAGCTTCTCGCGCAGCTCGGGCTCGGTGTCGGGGGTGCGCACGCGCGCGAAGTCCGCCGAGTTCTGCGAGATGAAGTCCTTGACGCTCATGTCGGACAGCAGCTGGCCGCGGCCGATGACGATCAGGTGCTCCGCGGTGAGAGCCATCTCACTCATCAGGTGACTGGAGACGAAGACCGTGCGGCCCTCGGCGGCCAGCGACTTCATGAGGTTGCGGACCCACAGGATGCCCTCGGGGTCCAGACCGTTGACGGGCTCGTCGAACAGCAGCACCTGCGGGTCGCCGAGCAGCGCCGCCGCGATGCCGAGCCGCTGGCCCATGCCGAGCGAGAACCCCTTGGACCGGCGCCGGGCGACGTCCTGGAGGCCGACGACCCCCAGCACCTCGTCCACGCGGCGCGCGGGGATGCCGGAGAGCTGGGCGAGGCAGAGGAGGTGCTGCCGGGCGCTGCGCCCGCCGTGCACCGCCTTGGCGTCGAGCAGGGCGCCGACCTGGCGCGGGGCGTTGGGCAGCTCGCGGAACGGGTGGCCGCCGACGGTGACGCGCCCTGAGGTCGGCTGGTCCAGACCGAGGATCATGCGCATGGTCGTCGACTTGCCGGAGCCGTTGGGCCCCAGAAAGCCGGTGACGGTCCCCGGCCGCACCTGGAACGACAGGTTGTACACGGCCGTCTTGGCGCCGTAGCGCTTCGTCAGGCCGGTCGCCTCGATCATTCTCCGCCCCTCACGAGATGGTCGGGGCGCGTGCCCCCGTAAGCGTTAGGAGCATAACCACGCGTTGACGGTTCCCGTTAAATGCGAATCAGGCGGGAACGCAGTGCCCCGAAGGGGCGCGGGGAACTGCGCGACCAGCCACGACGCACCCGCGGCCGGTGTACTGGGCCGGGCTTCCAGCGAAGCGCCTAGGCATCCCGCCGCTTCAGGGACAGATATCCGAAGAACAGCGCCGTCACCACCCACAGCACCATGATCGCCAACCCGCCCCACGGCCCGTACGGCGCGTCGTCATTCGTCGGGACCACCTGCATGATCTTTCCGCCCGCCTGGTCCGGAAAGTACTGGCCGACCTTTTTGGTGGCGGAGACGCTGCCGAGGATGTTGGTGACCAGGAAGAAGAACGGCATCAGGACGCCCAGCGACAGCACCGGGCTGCGCAGCACCGCCGTGATGCCCATCGAGAACACCGTGATGAGCGTCATGTAGAGCCCGCCGCCGACCACCGCCCGCAGCACCCCCGGATCGCCGAGGGACGCGCTGTGGTCGCCGAGCATCCCCTGGCCGACGAAGAACGTCACGAAGGACGTCACCATGCCGACGACGAAGGCGAGCACCGTGGCGATGGCGACCTTGCCGAAGAGGAACGTGCCGCGCTGCGGTACGGCCGCCAGCGAGGTGCGGATCATGCCGGTGCTGTACTCGTTGGAGACGACCAGCACCCCGAAGACGATCATCGCGAGCTGGCCGAGGCCCATGCCCGCGAAGCTGATGAGCGTCGGGTCGAAGGTGAGCCGGTCCTCCTGCGACAGGTCCTTGAACCCGTTCTTGGACACGGCGCTGATCAGCGCGCCGAGCGCGATCGTCACCACGGCGGCCAGGCCCAGCGTCCACGCCGTGGACCGCACCGATTTGATCTTGGTCCATTCCGACCGCAGGACCTGTTGCGCCACCGCCATCGTCAGGAGCCCTTCTTCCGGTTCTTGCGGTTCCGCTGACTCTGCTGCTGCCAGTCCGCGCCCCACTGCGCCGCCGGCGGCGCCCCGGCCGCGCCGCCCGCCGCGACCCCAGTGCCGCCGGCCATCCCGCCCGCCGCCGCGCCCGGCGCCGCCGCCCCGGCCGCCTCCGCCGAGAGCCCCGTCGACGACGAGTGCGCGTGGTATTCGACCGACCCGGCCGTCAGCTGCATGAAGGCCTCCTCCAGGGACGCCTGCTGCGGGCTCAGCTCGTGCAGGACGAGCCGGTGCTCGGCCGCCAGCTCGCCGAGCGCCGGGGCGCTCACGCCGTCCACTTCCAGACGGCCGTCCGAGACGGCCGCCGCGGTGATTCCGGCGCCCGCCAGGACATCGCGCAGCCGCTCGTGTTCCGGTGAACTGATTCGTACGTATGAACGAGAATTCTCGCGAATGAAGTCGGCCATCGATGTGTCCGCCATCAACCGCCCCTGGCCGATGACGACCAAATGCTCGGCGGTGAGCGCCATTTCACTCATCAAGTGGCTGGAGACGAAGACCGTACGGCCCTGAGCGGCCAGCGACTTCATCAAATTGCGAATCCAGTGGATGCCCTCGGGATCGAGCCCATTGACCGGCTCGTCGAACATCAGGATCTCCGGGTCGCCGAGCAGCGCGCCCGCGATCCCCAGCCGCTGCCCCATGCCGAGCGAGAAACCTTTGGAGCGCTTCCTGGACACCCCCGACAGCCCGACCATTTCCAGCACCTCGCCCACCCGCGCGGTGGGGATGCCATTGCTCTGCGCCAGACACAGCAGATGGTTGTACGCGGTCCGGCCGCCGTGCATCGCCTTCGCGTCGAGCAGCGCCCCGATGGACCGCAGCGGGTCGGTGAGCTGCCGGTAGTGCCTGCCGTCGATCCGCACGCTGCCGCTGGTCGGGTTGTCCAGGTCCAGCATCATCCGCATCGTCGTGGACTTTCCCGCGCCGTTGGGCCCCAGGAAGCCGGTGACCATTCCGGGCCGTACGGTGAACGTGAGATCGTCCACGGCGAGCTTGTCGCCGTATCGCTTGCTCAGCCCCTCAAGCTCGATCATGCGGCCACGCTAAGGGGGTATGCGGGCCTCCGCCACCCCTGGCCGGATCCGGACCGGAGAACGTCCCGCACCGGCCCCGTACGCCCCGCGGGACACAGCAGAGCGCCCCCGCCACCGCCTCGAAAGGGCGGAGCGAGGGCGCTCCCCGTCCGTCAGGCCGCGCTGCCGGACCTCAGCGGGTCTGCCCGGACCTCAGCGGGTCTGCTGGGCCGGAACCCCGCGCGTGACCTCGTCGTCGCCGGGCGTGCCGGCCGCGGCCACCGCGGCGCCGGTCAGCGTCGCCAGCATCTCGCGGACGTTGGTCAGCTGGGCGTTGATGGAGTCGCGGCGGTTGGTGAGCGCCGCCAGCTCCCGCTCCGACTCGCTGCGGATACGGTCCGCCTTGGCGTTCGCGTCGGCCACGATGTCCTCGGCCTGGCGCTGGGCGGTCTCCACCGTCTGACGGGCCCGGCGCTCCGCGTCCGTCCGCAGCTTCTCGGCCTCCAGGCGCAGCTGCTCCGCGCGGTGCTCGATCTCCGCGAGCCGCTTCTCCGCCTTGGCCTGACGCGACGCCAGGTCGCGCTCGGACTGCTCGCGGCGCTTGGCCAGATTCGTCTCGAAGTCGGCGGCGGCCTGCGCGGCCTTGGCGCGGGTCTCCTCGAAGAGGGAGTCCGCCTCCTCGCGCTTGGACTGCGCGTCCTTCTGCGCCTCGGCGCGCAGCGTGGAGGCGTCGCTCTTCGCCTTCTCGACGATCCGGGCGCCCTCGTCCTCCGCCTTCGACTTCCGCTCGGCGGCGAACGACTCGGCGTCGTTGCGGACTTGCTGGGCGGCCGACTCGGCCAGCTCACGGTGCTGCTCGGCGGCGCGGCGGGCCTCCTCGCGCAGATCCTTGGCCTCTTCCTCGGCCAGCCGAAGGATCTTCTCGACGCGGGCGCCGAGCCCGGCGTAGGACGGCTCCGCGTCGTTGACCTGGGCCTGGGCGTTCTGCGTTTCGAGGTGCAGCTCCTCGATCCGCTTTTCCAGAGAGGTGATACGGGCCAGTGCACTGTCACGGTCGGCGACGAGCTTGGTAATGCGGTCGTCCACCTGGCCGCGGTCGTATCCACGCCGCACGAGCTCGAAGCCGAAGGGGGAGGAAGTGTCGCTCATGGGGTTCCTGTCGAAAGAGACCGGTGAGGTGATAGAGGGAATCCTAGGGGTGCGAACGGCGTGTCATCGAGTCAACGTCCGATTGGTCAGGAGAATGTCCCCTCATTCGAGTGGCTAGTTATCGGATTGCTTGCCACTCGTACGGGTGGAACCTGCTCCGGCCGCTGCCTTGACCCCGCCGCTGTCCTTACCCCCGGCGGTGGTCGGCGACTCGAATGACTCCAACGCCTCCAACACGTCCTGGACGCGGGAAATCTCTGTATTGATGTCCTTGCGGCGACGTACCAGCACCTCCAGTTCCTGTTTGCCCTCGTCCACGATCCGCTGGGCCTCCGCGGCGGCCTCGGCGCGCACGCGCTCCGCCTCCCGCACCGAATCGGCCTTCTTCTGCTCGGCCTCCTTGAGCAGCCCCTCCGCCTTGCGCACGGCGGCGATACGGACCTTGCTCGCCTCGCTCTCGGCGTCCGAGACCCGCTTCTCCGCCTTCTCCTCGGCCTCCGCGAGCTGCTCGGTCGCGGCCGCCACCAGCTTGTCGCACCGCTCGCCCGCCGACTGCATCGCCTCCGACGCCTCGCGCCGCGCCCGGTCGTGCAGCTCCTCGACCTCGCCCTCGATCCGGGACCGCAGCTCCTCCGCCCGGTCCCTTATGGCCGTCGCGTCCCCGCGCGCCTCGGCCAGCAGCGTGTTCGCGTCCGTACGGGCCTGCTCGACCAGGACGTTGCCCTCGCCGGTGGCCTCCGCGACGATCCGCTCGGCCTCCTTGCGGGCCGCCCCGACCATCGTGTCGGCCTGTTCCTCGGCGGCCGTCGCCGCCCGTACGGCCTCCTCCTGCGCCTTGGCGACCAACTGGTCCGCCTGCTGCGCGGCGTCGTTGCGGCGCTTGGACGCCTCCTGGCGCGCCTCGTCCAGGGCCTCCTGCGCCTGCGCCCGCGCCTCGGCCAGCAGCCGCTCCGCCTCCGCCGCCGCGTCCGCCTTGACCTGCTCGGACTCGGCACGCGTGCGGGTCGCGTGCTCCTGCGCGGAGGTGACGGTCTCGGCGGCCTCGGCGCGCAGCCGGTCCGCCTCCTTCGTCGCCTCGGCGACCAGCGCGTCGGCCTGCTCGGCCGCCTCCGTGCGCCGGGCGTCGCCGGCCTCGCGGGCCTCGTCGAGCAGCCGCTCCGCCTCCGTACGGGCCTGCTCGACGGCCTCGGCGGCCGCCGTGCGCTGCTGGTCGGCCTCCTCCGTCGCCATCGCCATCAGCTCGTCGGCCTGCTCGGCGGCCTCCGTGCGGCGGGTGTTCGCCGCCTCCCGGGCCTCGTCGAGCACCGACGTCGCCTCGGCGGTCAGCCGCTCCGCCTCGGCCGTGGCCTCCGCGACGGTCTGCTCCGCCGCGGCCTTGGCGGCCTCCGCGGTCTCCTTCGCCTCCTGGCGGACCCGCGCGGCGTCCTCGGCGGCCCGCTCCCGCTCCGCGTACGCGTCGGAGCGGACCCGGTCCGCCTCCTCCTGCGCCTCCGTGCGGGTGCGCTCCGCGTTGTGCTCGGCGGCCGAACGCAGCCCCGAGATCTCGTCCTCGGCCTGCTCGTGCAGGCCCGCGACGGCGTCCCGCACCTGCTGCGCCGTCTGCTCCGCCGTGGAGACGAGCTCGCCCGCCCGCTGCTCGGCCTCCGCCGACAGCCGCCCGGCCTCCTCCTGCGCCTCCGTGACCCGCTTACGGGCGGAGGCGAGCAGCTCCTCGCTCTGTTCGTGGGCCTGTTCGCGCTCCGCCTGCGCCTCGGAGCGGGCGTCGCCGAGCAGTTGCTCGGCCTCCCGGCGCCGCCGGGCCGCCTCCTCCTGAGCCGCCGTCAGCGCCTCGGCCGCCTCGGTCTCCGTGCGCTCCGCCGCGGCGTTCGCCTCGGTCCGCACCCGGCCGGCGGCCTCCTTGGCCTCCGCGCGCAGCCGCTCGCTCTCCTCGGCGGCCCGCTCCCGCAGCCGCACGGCCGCGGCCTCGCCCTCGGCACGGGCGCCCGCCGCCTCCTCGACCGCCTCGGCGCGTACCCGCTCCGCCTCGGTCTCCGCCTGCTGCTGGAGCGTGCGCTGCCGCTCCGCGGCCTCCACGCGCAGCCGCTCCGTCTCCTCGGCCGCCTCCTTGCGCAGCCGCTTCGCCTCGGTACGGGCCTCCTCCAGCGCCGACTCGGCCGACGCGACCCGCGTCTCGGCCTCCTCGCGCAGCCGGACCAGCTCCGCCTCGGCCTCCTCGCGCAGCGCCTCGGCGCCCCGCTCGGCCTCCTCGCGCACCTGGCGGGCCGTCTCCTCGGCCTCCGCGCGCGTCAGTTCGGCCTGGTTCGCGGCCTCGGAGCGCGTCTCCTCGGCCTCCGCACGGGCCTTCTCGACGCTGTCCTCGGCCTGCTTGCGCAGCGCCGCCGCGCGCTCGGCGGCCTCGGTCCGCACCCGCTCGCTCTCGGCGCTCGCGCTGCCGCGGGTCTCCTCCGCGTCGGACTTGGCCTTCGTCAGCAGTTCCTCGGCGGTACGGGCCGCCTCCTCGATCTGCTGGACCGCCTCGCGCCGGGCCTCCGTGCGCAGCCGCTCGCCCTCGGCGACGGCCTCCGAGCGCAGCTGCTCGGCCTCCCCGCGCAGCCGCCGGGCCTCCTCCTGGAGCTCGACGGTCTTGGCGCGGTACTCCTTCGTGTCGTCCTTCGCCGCGCCCTTGAGCTGCTCGGCGGACTCGGCGGCCTGCTCGCGCAGCCGGTCGGACTCCGACTCGGCCTCCCGGCGGATGCGCTCCGCCTCGGCCGCCGCGGACTTCGTGGTGGCCTGCGCGTCCTCGGACGCCTTGGTCAGCACCTCCTCGGCCTGCCGCGCGGCCTTCGCCAGCTGCGCCGCGGAGTCCTCCGCGGCGGCGCTGCGGGCGTTCTCCGCGGCCTCCGCGACCAGCCGCTCCGCCTTGGCCCGCGCGTCGTCCCGCTCCTGCTCGGCCTCGGCCCGCAGCGCCTCGGCCTGCTTGGTGGCCTCGCCGACCAGCCGGGCGATCTCCGCCTTGGCCGTACGGGTGCGCTGCTCGTTCTCCGACTCGGCGCCGGTCAGCCGCTTGGCAGCGGCCTCCTTCGCCTCCGTGACCAGCTTCTCCGACTCGGCCCGCGCCTCGCGCAGCGCCGTCTCGGCCTCCTGCATCGCCGCCTCGGCGGCCCGCGTCAGCTCCGCGGACTGCCGCCGGGCCTCCTCGGACTCCCCGGCCGCGCCCGTACGCAACTGCTCGGCGTGGTCGGTGGCCTCCTGCGCCTGCGTGGAGGCGGCGGTCAGCAGCCGCTCGGCGTCCGTACGGGCCCGCCGCAGTATGGCCTCGGCCTCGCCGCGGGCGTCCTCGGCGGCCGAGTTGAGCCGCTCGCGGGCGCGGTCGGTCAGCCGCTGCGCCTCCGCGTGGGCCGTGGCGAGAGCCTGCTCGGACTCGGCCCGCGACTCCTCCAGCAGCCGCCGCGCCTGGCCCTCGGTGCGGGCGCGCAACTGCTCGGCCCAGGCCACGTTCTCGTTCACATGCGACTCGACGGTGCGGCGGCGCTCCGCCAGCTCCTCGTCGAGCCGCTGGCGGCGGGCCACGGCCTCGGCGTGCAGCTCGGATTCGAGCCGGGCCTGCCGCTCGGCGTGCTCCTGGAGCAGCCGCTGCGTCTGCGCACGGGCGTCGCGCACCTCGCGCTCGGCGTCCGTGCGCAGCTGGTCCGCCTGGATCTGCGCGTTACGGAGCAGCTGCTCGGCCTGATAGCCGAGATCACCGCCGTCGTAGGCAGGGCGCGCCGCGAGGC
>NZ_JBHVHQ010000379.1:0-7797 GCF_042800135.1 Streptomyces sp. NPDC057654
CCCCCGTGCCGGACGCCGCGACCGACAAGGTCGACGTCCGGTCCTTCGGCGCGCCCGCGTCCGGCGCGGCTCCCGGGTCCGGCTCCCCGGCCGCTCCGGCTCCCACGGCGGCGGAGCGCGCCCGGCGCTCGAAGGTGCTCGCGCGCCGCCGGCGCACCACCGTGGTCCTCTTCCTCTGCTTCACGGTCGGCGCGGTCGTCGCGGGCGTCGGCGGCCTCGCCTTCCTGTGGGCCCCGGCCGTACCGGCCATGCTGCTCAGCGCGTACATCGTCTATCTGCGGGTCCAGGAGAAGCGGCGGTTCGCCTTCACCATGGACCAGCGCCGGGCCGAACTCGCCGCCCAGCGGCTGCGAGAGGGCCGCCCACACCCTCAGCCGGCGGCGGAGTCGCCCACCATCGCCGACGCCCCGGCTGACCCCGCCGCCCAGCCCCGGACCGAACCCGACGCCCCCGCGGCGCCGACGCCCTCCGTGCACGCGGCGGGGCGGCGCGCCCTCGTGGAGCAGACGGACCACGCCGAGTGGGTGGACCAGCAGCGCGAGCGCGGCCGCGGCGGCGCGGGCGAGAGCTGGGAGCCCGTGCCCGTACCGCTGCCCACGTATGTCACCGCGCCGGTCGCCCCGCGCGCGAGCGGCAGCGTCGACCTCGGCGCCCCCGACACCTGGAGCTCCGCCCGCTCCAGCCCCGCGGAACCCGCCCCGGAGCAGCCCGAGGAGCCCCCGGCCGCCGAGCCGCAGCGCCCGACCCGCTCCCGCCGCCGCACCCGCGACCGCGGCCGCACCCCCCTCTTCGACCAGTACGCCGACGAGGACCGCCCCCGCGCCGCCAACGAGTGACCGGCCCCTCCTGGCACTCCGTCGCTGACCAGGAGGGAAGCGGATTTCCGCGTAGCCCGATCGGGGTGCTAGAGTTTCACTCGTTGCAAGGGCCTGTGGCGCAGTCTGGTAGCGCACCTCGTTCGCATCGAGGGGGTCTGGGGTTCAAATCCCCACAGGTCCACCGCAATGGCTGTTCCCGAGTTCGCTCGGGAGTAGTTGACGGAATCCCGTCCGATCTTATTGATCGGGCGGGATTTCTTCGTTGCCGCACTTCGTCGGCTTTCCCGGCCGGGCGGTAGCGTGGGCGGTGCGGCGCGTTGGAGCGGCGTACATATGGCGCGGGGCTCTGGGGCGCCGCGGTACGAGGGACACGGGAGAGACGGCCGATGACAGCCACCTCGTCGGGATCGTCGGGATCGTCGAAATCGGCGGGATCTTCTGGTTCGTGGTGGGCTTCGGGTGCGGCGGAGCGGGCGGGGGAGCCCGGGCAGCGGGCCTGGGCGCTCATGCAGCGGTTCGTGGAGTCCCACGGGCGTCGGGGCGAGCTGGCCGAGGCGCTCGGGTTCCGGCTCGGCGGCGGACGGGGCAAGATCCTGCTCCAGCTCCGGGACGGGCCGGTGACGCTCAGCCAGCTCGCGGCGGCGAACGGGCTCGACGCCCCGTACACCACCCTCATCGTCGACAAGCTGGAAGCCCACGACCTCGTCGAGCGCCGGCCGCACCCCGACGACCGGCGGCGCAAGCTGGTGACGCTCACGGCCGCCGGGCACCGGGCCATCGAGACCATCGAGACCATTCTGCTGCGCCCGCCCCCGGCCGTCGGCGTCCTCTCCGACGACGAGCTCGATCAGCTCGTCCGGATTTTCACGCGGCTTCTCGACGCGGACGGCTGAGGCGGGCGTTTTCCGTTCACCCCGGCCGTCCGCTCGTCGGACGGCGGCATTGCCTTACGGCATTCGCGTACGGGGGCTTTGCCCTCTTCAGGGATAATTCGGTGATGATTCCCCGCGGCCGACATGAAACCGGCGGGGAAACCGACGGGAAACCGACTAGTGAGGAGCCGCCGATGCTGTTCCGGCAGCTGGAGTATTTCGTGGCGGTGGCGAAGGAGCGGCACTTCGCGCGGGCGGCCGAGGCCTGTTTCGTATCGCAGCCCGCGCTGTCGGCGGCCATCGCCAAGCTGGAGCGCGAGCTGAACGTGACCCTGATCAACCGGGGCCACAATTACGAGGGCCTCACCCCCGAGGGCGAGCGGCTCGTCGTGTGGGCGAAGCGGATTCTCGCCGAGCAGGACGCGTTCAAGGCCGAGGTCGCCGCCGTCCAGTCGGGCATCACCGGGACGCTGCGGCTCGGTACGGACCCCACGGCGTCGACGACCCTGGCGCTCCCCGTGGCCGCGTTCCGCACCGCGCACCCGCTGGCCAAGGTGCAGGTCAGCTCGCGGCTGTCGGCGAAGGAACTGCACCGGCAGCTGCGCGAGTTCGAGCTGGACGCCGCCATCGCGCACTTCGGGCCCGAGGACCGGGAGGGCCTTCAGGTGGTGCCGCTCTACCGGGAGCGGTACGTGCTGCTGGCCTCCGAGGAGCAGCTGACGCCCCAGACCCACACCATGACGTGGGCCGAGGCGGCGCAGCTGCCGCTCGCCCTGCTCACCCCCGACATGAGGGTCCGCCAGCTCATCGACGGGGTGTTCGCGGACAACGGGGTCACCGTCTCCCCGCAGCTGGAGACGGACTCCGTCGCCTCCCTCTACGCCACCGTCGGAGTCGGCGAGTGGGCGAGCATCGTGCCGCACACCTGGATGCGCGCCATGCCCGTCAGCGGCCGGACGCGGGCCGTCCGCCTCGTCGACCCCGACGCCAGCGCCCAGGTCTCCGTCGCCATACACGCCGCGACGCCCGGCTCCGTGGTCGCCCGCGCGTTCATGAACGCCGCCACCGGGCTGTCCCTGGACGAGGTCTTCGAGCAGCCCCTGCCGTCCGAGCACCGGGTCAGGTGAGGGGTCGGCAACCCCTCAGCGCGCGTACCGCGCCGCCACCGCCGCGCGGTCCAGGCCGCCCTTCGCCGTGTGCGGCAGCTCCGTGACGATCTCCAGCCGGTCCGGCACCTCGAACGCGGCCAGCCGGTCGCGGCAGTACCGCAGGATCTGCTCGGAGCCGGGGCTCTCGCCGCCGCGCACACCCCCGCGTACGACCACGGCCGCGCCGACCCGCTGCCCGTAATGCGCGTCGGGCACGGCGAACACGGCCGCTTCCGCGACGCCGGGGCACCCGGCGAGGATGTCCTCGACATGCTCGGGCGAGATCTTCTCGCCCCCGCGGTTGATGAGGTTCTTGAGGCGTCCGGTGAGGTAGAGGTAGCCGTCCTCGTCCAGCGAGCCCAGGTCCCCGGTCCGCAGCCACCCGTCCGCGAAGCTGCGCGCCGTCTCGGCCGGGTCGGCCAGATAGCCGCGGGCCACGGTGGGGCCCTGCACCCAGACCTCGCCCTGTACGCCCGCCGCGCACGGCCGACCGGCGCGGTCCAGGACCCGCAGGGCGACCCCGGTGGGCCGGCCGACGGAGCCGTGCTTCAACGGGCCGCGCCGCGGCAGCGGTTCGCTGGCCGCCTGGTGCGCGGACTCGGTCATGCCGTACGCGGAGAGCAGCGGCGCGCCGAGGGTGCGTTCCAGCGCCCGCTGCGTGGCCGTGTTCAGCGGGGCGCTGCAACTGCGGACGAATCTCAGCGGGGCGGGCTTCCGGCCCGGATCCGCCGAAGCCCCGGGATATTCGGTCGCCGCCCGGTCCAGCAGGATCTCGTGGATCGTCGGGACGGCCGTGAACCACGTGGCGGACACGGCCCGCACATCGCTCCAGAACGTACGCGCCGAGAACCGCCCGCGCTCCGGCAGCAGCACGCGGCCCCCGCCGGCCAGCGAGGCCAGGAGCGCCGCGAACAGCCCGTGACCGTGGAAGAGCGGCATCACGGCGACCGTCGCGTCGTCCGGCCCCAGCTCGTACGTCGCGCAGATGCCGCGTACGGACGCGGCCACGTTGGCGCGGGTCAGCGGCACCATCTTGGCCCGGTCGGTGGTCCCCGCGGTGAACAGGACGAGGGCGTCGTCGGCCGTCAGCTCGCGGGACGCGCCCGTACCGGAAGGGGCCGGGGGAGCGGCGCCGGTGTCCAGGGCGACCGCGGCCGTTCCGGCGGAGGAGACGGTGACGCGCAGCGGCCAGGCCGGGGCGTCGACGCGCGCCACCGGCTCAGCGCCGGCCGCGGGCGGGCCGAGCAGGATGGCCCGCGTGCCCAATGCCCCGGTCCGGGCGGCGAGCTGCGAGCCGGGCAGGGCGGGGTCCATCGGGGCGACCACCAGCCCGGCCCGCGCCGCGCCCAGCAGGCCCACCACGAACTCGGCGGTGTTGGCGCAGACGAGGGCGACCACGTCGCCGCGGCCCAGGCCCGCCGAGGTCAGCCGCGCCGCGAGAGCGTTGGCCGCCGAGGCCAGCCCCCCGTACGACAGGGGCAGCCGGTCGCCGCCCACGACGAGCGCCGGCGCGCCGGGGCGCTCGCGCGCCGGCCGGTCGAGGAGGTCGGCGAGGCCCGTGAGCTCCGGGGGCCGATAGGGCCGGCGGGGCCGGGAGGGATTCGTCTCGTCCACGGACGTCGCGGTCGGTACGGCCATGACCTCCGCCTCCTCTGGTGGTCGGGCTGCTGCCGGGCGGCGGCAGCAGATCTTCGGGAGCTCGCATCACCGAGCCTGGGCGGGCGCGCCGCGAGCGTCCAATACGCGCTGGTGAACGACCGATAGCGAGCTTCTATCAAGGGTCCTGGGAGGGCGGCTTCCCGGCTCTGACCAGGGCTCGATAAACGCCGGTTATCGGCTGGTCGCCGATGAATCTTGGACGCGGCGACGGCCGCTGCGGATGGTGGAAGACGAAGCCGGAAAGGCCAGACCGCCCAAGGAGGTCCTCGGACCATGACCGCCCCTACCGCACCGGAGACCGCCGCCGCCGTGGAAGCCGACGCCGCTGTCGACGCCGATGCCCAGACCGAGCTCACCGACGGCTACCACCTCGTGGTCGACGCGCTGAAGCTCAACGACATCGACACCATCTACGGGGTGGTCGGCATCCCGATCACCGACCTGGCCCGCCTCGCACAGGCGCAGGGCATCCGCTACATCGGCTTCCGGCACGAGAGCAACGCCGGGCACGCGGCCGCCGCCGCCGGATACCTCACCAAGAAGCCCGGCGTGGCCCTGACCGTCTCCGCGCCGGGCTTCCTCAACGGGCTGGTCGCGCTGGCCAACGCCACCACGAACTGCTTCCCGATGGTGCAGATCTCCGGCTCCAGCGAGCGCCACCTCGTCGACCTCAAGCAGGGCGACTACGAGGAGATGGACCAGCTCGCCGCCGCCCAGCCGTTCTGCAAGGCCGCGTACCGGGTGAGCCGCGTCGAGGACATCGGCCGCGGCATCGCCCGCGCGCTGCGCACCGCGATCTCCGGCCGCCCCGGCGGCGTCTACCTCGACATCCCGGCCGCGGTGCTCGGCTCCGTACTGGACGCGGGTACGGGCGCGGCGACCCTCAGCCGCCTCGTCGACCCCGCGCCGCGCCAACTGCCCGCGCCCGACGCCGTGGACCGGGCGATCGAGCTCCTCGCGGGCGCCGAGCGGCCGCTGGTGATGCTCGGCAAGGGGGCCGCGTACGCGCAGGCCGACGACCGCATCCGCGAGTTCATCGAGTCCACCGGCATCCCGTACGTGCCGATGTCGATGGCCAAGGGGCTGCTGCCCGACGGGCACCCGCAGTCCGCGGCCACCGCCCGCTCGCTGGCGCTGAAGAAGGCCGACGTCGTGATGCTGGTGGGCGCGCGGCTCAACTGGCTGCTGAACCACGGCGAGGCGCCGCAGTGGAACCCCGACGCGAAGTTCATCCAGGTGGACATCGAGCCGAAGGAACTGGACAGCAACCAGCCGATCGCCGCCCCCCTCGTCGGGGACATCGAGTCGGTCTTCGAGGCGCTCGCCGAACGGACCAAGCCCGGCCAGATCGCCGCGCCCGCCGCCTGGCGGGAGGAACTGGCCGCGCGGTCGGCGAAGAACGTCGCCAAGATGGCGGACCGGCTGGCGGCCGACCCGCACCCCATGCAGTTCATGGGCGCGCTGAAGGCCGTACGGGACGTGGTGCACGAGCGCCCCGAGACGTACATCGTCAACGAGGGCGCCAACGCGCTCGACATCGCCCGCAACGTCATCGACATGGAGGTGCCGCGGCACCGCCTCGACAGCGGCACCTGGGGCGTCATGGGCATCGGCATGGGCTACGCCATCGCCGCGGCCGTCGAGAGCGGAGCGCCCGTCGTGGCCGTGGAGGGCGACAGCGCCTTCGGGTTCAGCGGCATGGAGCTGGAGACCATCTGCCGCTACAAGCTGCCGATCGTCACGGTCATCCTCAACAACGGCGGCGTCTACCGGGGCGACGACGTCAACCCGCTGGAGACCGACCCGTCGCCGACGACCCTGATGCTCCAGGCCCGCCACGACACGATGATCGAGGCGTTCGGCGGCAAGGGCTACCGCGCGACCACGCCCGCCGAGGTCACCGCCGCCCTCACCGAGGCGCTGGCCTCGGGCGGCCCCGCCCTCATCGACTGCGCGATCGACCCCTCGGCCGGCACGGAGAGCGGGCACATCTCGCACCTCAACCCGAAGGGCATCACCGTCGGCAACATCACGCCGGCGAAGAAGTGAGCGCCGGGCCCGGGCCCGTACGCCCGTCCCCGTCCGCGATCGCCCGCACACCCCACCCGCACACCGAGAACACTCACGAGAAGGAAGCCGCCATGAGTGAGAAGCCGCTCGCAGGAATCAAGGTGATCGACTTCACCGGGGTCCAGGCCGGCCCCGCGTGCACCCAGCTGCTCGCCTGGTTCGGCGCCGACGTCATCAAGGTCGAGCGCACCAACGGCGGCGATGTGACCCGCCGTCAGCTGCGGGACATCCCCGACGTGGACGCCCTCTACTTCACCATGCTGAACAGCAACAAGCGCTCGCTGGCCATCAACACCAAGGCCCCCGAGGGCAAGGAGGTCATGGAGAAGCTGATCCGCGGGGCCGACATCCTCGTGGAGAACTTCGCGCCGGGCGCCATGGACCGCATGGGCCTCGGCTGGGACCACATCCACGAGCTCAACCCCCGGCTGATCCTCGGCTCGGTCAAGGGCTTCAACGAGGACTCGCCCTGGTCCGACCTCAAGGTGTACGAGAACGTGGCGCAGGCCGCCGGCGGCGCCGCGTCCACCACCGGGTTCTGGGACGGCCCGCCCACCATCAGCGGCGCGGCCCTCGGCGACAGCAACAGCGGCATGCACCTGATGATCGGCCTCCTCACCGCGGTCATCCAGCGCAACGCGACCGGCGTGGGCCAGAAGGTGTCGGTGTCCATGCAGGACGCCGTGCTCAACCTCTCCCGCGTCAAGCTCCGCGACCAGCAGCGGCTGGAGAAGCTCGGATACCTGGAGGAGTACCCGCAGTACCCGAACGGCGAGTTCGGCGACGCGGTGCCGCGCGGCGGCAACGCGGGCGGCGGCGGCCAGCCCGGCTGGGTCCTCAAGTGCAAGGGCTGGGAGACCGACCCCAACGCGTACATCTACTTCACGGTCCAGGAGCAGAACTGGGCGCGCACCTGCGAGGCCATCGGCAAGCCCGAGTGGACCGACGACCCGGAGTACGCCACCGCCCGCGCGCGGCAGCCGCACATCTTCGACATCTTCGCCGACATCGAGAAGTGGCTCGCCGACAAGACGAAGTACGAGGCCGTCGACATCCTGCGCACCTACGAGGTGCCCTGCGCGCCCGTGCTCAGCATGAAGGAGATCGCCGTCGACCCGGCGCTGCGCAAGAGCGGCTCGGTCGTCGAGGTCGAGCAGAAGGACCGCGGTACGTACCTGACCGTGGGCAGCCCGATCAAGTTCTCCGACTTCACGCCCGACATCAGCGGCT
>NZ_JBHVHQ010000380.1:0-7793 GCF_042800135.1 Streptomyces sp. NPDC057654
CGTCAGCGCACCACGCAGCTCATCGGCGTCCCATGCCGCCAAGTAGGGGGCAAAATTCGGGTTCTGATCGACCCAGGACCGAAAAGCACCACGGATGTTCCGGCCGAACTCGATAGCCACATCCGCGTCAGCGCGAGCCTGCTGGATCTGAGGAACATTCGTCTGGGTATTCGCCTTCACATGCCGGATGTACTCGACGAGCTCACTCAGCGGCGACGTAGCGGTGTGATGCACCAGCATGTTGGCCGTACTGCGCGGGTTGATCCTGATCGGCAGATCGGCCGCGAGCTCATCGACCTCATACCCGAGCGACGCGGGGAACAGCCGGCCCAGCTTGCTGCTCCGCTCCGGCGTGACCCGCCGCAGAATCTGGAACACCTGATCAAAAGCCGCGAACACATCGGCGCGCTCGGCCCGCCCGTCGGTCATGCCGCCCTGCAACCCGCGGGACGGGTGCGAGACGATCTCCAGGATCGGCACCCCGGCGAACCTGTCCAGGGTGATGGTCAGCAGCCCCGGCAGCGTCACGACATCGCCGTACATCCTGTGATCGTCATCGGGGGCCAGAACCACCTGATATCCGCGCAGTTCCGCCTCGAAACCGTCGGCCGGACCGAAACCGGTGACCTGCGGCTGGCGCGCGGGAACAGGAACCAGCGACGCCAGTTGACTGCCGCCCGAGGCCGCGGGCGCGGCTGCCCGCCGCGAAGACGGACCCGCCTGAGCCGCCTGGGGCGCCTCCAACTGCCCCAGCCGCCTGATGACCTCCCGCCGCAGCTGGCTCACCGCCTCCCAGCGATGACTGCTCCGCGACTTGATGGCCCGCCAGTCATCCACCGCCGTGAGCACACGCCGCAGATGCCGCTCACTCGGATTGTCCGGCAGCCTCCGCACCGCGTCATCGATCGCACGCAACTCCTCGGAACGCTTCTTGCCCGAAGCAGAAGCCTGCTCCCAATCACGAATCGGATCACTGCCCCCACGACGGCTCGGCGGCGCGAAGTGAGTTTCACCTTCCGCGGGTTGGACGGACTCGTGGGTCGAAGCGGGCTGCTGAACCGGCTCGGAGGGCTCTTCCGTACGGGCGGGTTCTTCCGTACGAGCGGGCTGTTCGGTGCTCGACGGCCGTTCGCTGGGGGGCGACTGGTTCGGCCGCTCTTCGGTGGGCTCGGGCCGCTCCAGCACCATGGTGGTGGACGACGTGCGAGGCGCGAAGTGGGTCTCCTCCGGCACGGACTCCTCGTCGGAGCCCTCCCGCTGGAAGAGACCGGACTCGTCCAGACCGGAGTCGGTGCGCGGCGAGTGGCCCGCCGCGGGCGTCGGCTCCAGTTCACCCTCGGCCTGCGCCCACAGGGCACGGAACCCGGCCAGGATGTACGGGTTGTCCTGGCTGCCGAGAATTCCCGGCCGCCCCGGCCCGTACAGCCGTTGCAGCAACGGCAGCAGCGCGGGGTCGTTCTGCTCCACCCAGTCCGCACCGTTGTTGCGCGGCCTGCCGGTGCTGGGGTCGGTACCGGTGTTGGCGCCGAGATAGGCGGTGCTGAGCTGGGCGAAGTACTCGTGATGAGAGCTGGAGGAGTAGTTGGGGAAGACGCCGTCGGGCCAGTTCTGGGCGGCGCCGTCGCGCCGCTTGGCCTCGAAGACGTCCGCGATCCACTGACGGTCGTCGTCGCCCAACACCGACTGCACAGCATGCGCCCACTCATGGCGGGCGCTGGAGTAACCGTCCTCGAAAACGTCGGCGTGCGGCACACCGACGGTGTCGCCCAGCAAGTTCTCCTCGCCCACCCAGGCGAGCCGGCCACGGAAGATTCCGCGTTCGGCGCTCACCGAACGCCCATGGTCATGGGCCTCGTTCGGCTGCTGGAACGGGTCGAACGACGTCAGCGGCGTCTCCCTGGGAACCACGACGAGCCGTCGCCGCCCGGTCAGCATGGCCGCCGTGATGTCCGGGTCACCGAGCATGCCGGAGATCAGGGCCTCGGCCTCCTGCCGTGCCTCCTCCGGCCGGTCCGTACCCGGCGGCACCACGACCAGCAACTGGGCCGCGATGTCGTGGAATTCCGATACGGGCAGCGCCTCGCGCAGGTCCTGGACCAGCGACGCGTCGGTGGCCAGGGCCTCCCGCTCCGACAGCGGCAGCGCGGCCACCGCCTCGGCACGCTCGCCCGGCTCCATGCCGGGCAGCCGCCCGGCCAACTCGATCAGAGCGGGAGAGGGCGGGGCCGCGGCGGGTACGGGCGTGGGGGCTACGGGCACGGCGGGGTGAGCGGTCGTGGTCGGCTGCGCCGTGGGAGCCCCGGCACCGTCCTCGGGCCGCCTGGTGGGCGGTGAGTACTGGGAGTAGTTGACCTGCGAGTAGTCCTGCTGGGAGTACGCGACCTGCTGCGAAGAGCCGCCCTGCTGGGGATAGGCAACCTGCTGCGGGTAGGCAACCTGCTGCGGGTAGGCAGCCTGCTGCGGGTACGCGCCCTGCTGCGAGTAGCCGATGGGCCCGCCGACCGCCTCCAGACCGCGCCGCGCACGGGCCTGGTTGTAGAGGCGCAGGGAGAGTTCCGACAGCCTGGTGGCGTCCTCGACCGTGGAGGTCCGGGTCGCCCTCTCCGGCTCGGGCCCATAGGCACGGTTCTCCGTCAGAACGACAAGCGGGCTGAGACGCGGCGCCGCGCCCGCATAAGGGGGATTGCCTTCCATTTCCAAGAAGTTGGTGCGGATCCACAGCGCCTCGTTCTGGTCGATGAAGCGGTCCGGCTCCGCGAGAAGCAGGTTGTCGAGATACTCGCCGAATGTGGCGGGCTCGACACCTGACACGGGCTGCCTCATCCTCCTGCCGAGCAGGGAGTTGTCCGGCCGGGAGGCATAGCGGTTGAATACCCGGGTGAATTCGGCCGACAACGCGTCAGCGTTCGCTTCCAGGAACGCCTGGGGTACGTATCCGAGACCGGACCGTATCGCGGCGAGGGAGGTCCGAGAGGACACGACCGTATATTCCTTCGCCTGGACTTTCCCCATCTTTCCCCGAATGGCGGCGGCGACCTGCATATAGCCGAGCGTCAGCGCACCACGGACCTCATCTTCGTCCCACGCCGCCAGATAAGGGCCGTAATCCTTGTTCTGGCCGAGCCAATGCCGGAAAATGTCGCGGGCGTTCCGGCCGAATTCAATGGCCGCGTCCGCGCCCCGGCGGGCATCCTGATCCGGCGGAGTAGTCCCCTGACTATTCGCCTTCACATGCCGGATGTACTCGACCATCTCGCTGAGCGGCGACGTCGCCGTGTGGTGCAACAGCATGTGATTCGTGGCATACGGATTGATCTTGACAGGCAGATCGACCGCGAGCTCATCGACCTGGTACCCGAGCGACGCGGGGAAAAGCTGGCCCAGCTTGGTGCTCCGCTCCGGCGTGACCCGCCGCAGAATCTGCAGCACCTGATCAAAAGCCGCGATCACATCGCCGCGCTCAGCCCGCCCGTCGGCCACGCCGCCCTGAAGGCCGCGGGACGGATGCGTGACGACCTCCAAGATCGGCACCCCGCCGAACCTGTCCAGGGTGATGGCCAGCAGCCCCGGCAGCCTCACGACATCGCCGTACTCCTCCTCATCATCCCCAGGCGCCAGAACCACCTGGAAGCCACGCAGCTCGGCCTCGAAACCGTCAGCCGGACCATAACCGGCGACCTGCGGCTGACGCTGAGGAACAGGAACCAACGGAACCAACTGGCTCCTGCTCGCGGGCGCGGCCGACCGCCGCGAAGAGGGACCCGCCTCGGCGGCCGGCCGCGACTCAAGCTCCCCCAGCCGACTGTTGACCGCCCGCCGCAGCTGGCTCACCGCCTCCCAGCGATGACTGCTCCGCGACTTAGTGGCCCGCCAGGCGTCCGCCGCCGAGAGCACACGCTGCCAATGCCGCTCACTCGGATTATCCGGCAACCTCCGCACCGCGTCATCAATCGCACGCAACTCCGCAGAACGCTTCTTGCCCGACTCGGAGGAAATCCTCTCCCAATCCCAGATCGGATCAAGACGCCGGGACGAAGGCGCGAAATGCGTCTCACCCTCGTCCTGCCCGACGGACTCGTGGGTCCGAGCGGGCTGCTCGGCCGGGCGCTTCTCCTCGCTACGAGCAGGCTCCTCCGTACGGGCGGGCTCCTCCGTACGGGCAGGCTCCTCCGTACGAGCGGGCTGTTCGGTGCTCGACGGCCGTTCGCTCCGGGGCGACTGGTTCGGCCGCTCCTCGGTGGGCTCGGGCCGCTCCAGCACCATGGTGGTGGACGACGTGCGGGGCGCGAAGTGGGTCTCCTCCGGCACGGACTCCTCGTCGGAGCCCTCCCGCTGGAAGAGACCGGACTCCTCCAGACCGGAGTCCGTGCGCGGCGAGTGGCCCGCCGCAGGCGTCGGCTCCGGCTCCAGCTCGCTTTCGGCCTGCGCCCACAGGGCGCGGAACCCGGCCAGGATGTATGGGTTGTCCTGGCTGCCGAGGATCCCCGGCCGCC
Source organism: Streptomyces sp. NPDC057654 (assembly GCF_042800135.1). Taxonomy (NCBI): domain Bacteria; kingdom Bacillati; phylum Actinomycetota; class Actinomycetes; order Kitasatosporales; family Streptomycetaceae; genus Streptomyces; species Streptomyces sp. NPDC057654. The sequence goes on from NZ_JBHVHQ010000380.1 coordinate 4,494, forward strand.
CCGGCCCGTACAGCCGCCGCAGCAAGGGCAGCAGCGCGGGATCGTTCTCCTCGACCCAGTCCGCGCCATTGTTGCGCGGCTTGTGGGTCATGGGGTCGGTGCCGGTGTTGGCACCCTGATAGGCGGTGCTGAGCTGGGCGAAATACTCCTGCTGAGAACTGGAGGAGTAGTTGGGGAAGACCCCGTCCGGCCAGTTCGAGGCGGCGCCGTCGCGCTGCTTGGCCTCGAAGACCTCCGCGATCCACTGACGGTCGGCATCGCTCAGTACCGATTGCACGGCATGCGCCCACTCATGGCGGGCGCTGGAGTAACCGTCCTCGAAGACGTCGGCGTGGGGCACACCGGTGGTGTCTCCCAGCAGGTTCTCCTCGCCGACCCAGGCCAGCCGGCCGCGGAAGACTCCGCGTTCGGTGCTCACGGAGCGCCCGTGGTCATGGGCGTCGCTCGGCTGCTGGAACGGGTCGAACGACGTCAGCGGCGTGTCCCGCGGCACGACGACGAGCCGTCGCCGCCCCGTCAGCAGAGCAGCCGTGGTGTCCGGGTCCCCGAGCGCGCCGCCGAGCAGCGCCTCGGCCTCGCTCCGGGCCTCCTCCGGCCGGTCCGTACCCGGCGGTACCACGACCAGCAACTGGGCCGCGATCGCATGGAATTCCGGGGCGGGCAGCGCGTCGCGCAGGCCCGTTACCAGTGCTTCGTCGGTGGCCAGGGCCTCCCGGTCCCCCAGCGGCAGCGCGGCCACCGCCGCGGCGCGCTCGTCCGGACTCATGGCAGGGAGCTGCTCGGCCAGGCCGATCAGGGCGGGAGAGGGCCGGCCCGCGACGGGTACGGGCGTCGTGGCCGGTACGGGCTCGGCGGGGCGAGCGGTCGTGTCCGCGGTTCCGGTGGTCCCGCTGTTCCCGGTGGTCCTGGTGGGCGGCGAGTACTGGGAGTAGTTGACCTGCGAGTAGTCCTGCTGGGAGTAGCCGCCCTGCGCTGAAGAGCCGCCCTGCGAGTAGCCGCCCTGCTGCGAATAGTCGCCTTGCTGCGCATAGTCGATGGGCCAGCCGACCGTTTCCAAGCCGCGTCGCGCACGGGCCTGGTTGTAGAGGCCCAGGGAGAAATTCGACAGCCGGGTGGCGCCTCGCACCGTGGTGGCCGGGGTCGCCTGATCCGGCGCAGGCCCGTACGCGCGGTTCTCCGTCAGGACGACGGGCGGGCTGATACGCGGAGTTCCCCCCGGGAAGGGGGGATTGGTTTCCAGCTCCAAGGTATTGGTGCGGATCGACAGCGCCTCGTTCTGATCGACGAAGCGAGCCGGCTGCGCCACGAGCAGATTGTCGAGGTACTGGCGGAACGTAGCGGGCTGGTGATCCGGATCGTGCTGCCTCAGCCTCCCGTCGAGCACGGCGTCATCCGGCCGGGAAGTACGGCTGTTGAAGGTCCGGGTGAAAGCCATGGCCAGGTTGTCGGCGTTCCCCTCCAGGAATGCCTGAGGCACGGACCCGAGCCCGGACCGTATCGCGGCGAGAGAGGTCCGAGAGGACGCGATGGTGTATTCCTTCGGATTATGCCTTGACGACCTTCCCCGAATGGCGGCGACGACCTGCATATAGCCGAGCGTCAGCGCACCGCGCAGCTCATCGGCGTCCCACTCCGTCACATAGGGCGCATAATCCCGGTTCTGACCGACCCAGGACTGGAAGGCGGCACGGGCGTTACGGCCGAACTCGATGGCCACGTCCGCGTCACCGCGGGCCCGCTGGATCTCCGGAACATTCGTCAGGGTGTTCGCCTTCACATGCCGGATGTACTCGACCATCTCGCTGAGCGGCGACGTCGCGGTGTGGTGCACCAGCATGTTGGCCGTGCTGCTCGGGTTGATCCTGATCGGCAGATCGAAGGCGAGCGGATCGACGTTGTATCCGAGCGACGCGGGGAAAAGCTGCCCCAGTTTGATACTCCGGTCAGGCGTGACCCGCCGGAGAATCTGCAGCACCTGCTCGAAAGCCGCGAATACATCGGCGCGCTCAGCCCGCCCGTCGACCGCGCCGCCCTGCAGTCCGCGAGACGGACGCGTGACGATCTCCAGGATCGGCACCCCGGCGAACCTGTCCAGGGTGATGGCCAGCAGCCCCGGCAGCCTCACGACATCGCCGTACTCCTCCTCATCATCCCCAGGCGCCAGAACCACCTGGTAGCCACGGATCTCGGCCTCGAAACCGTCAGCCGGGCCGAAACCGGTGACCTGCGGCTGACGCTGCGGGACCGGCACCAGCCGCGCCGGCTGACCGCCGCTCGCGGACGCGGCGGGGCGCTGCGAGGAGGGCCCCGCCTGAGCCGCCGGCCGCGCATCCAGCGCGTCCAGCCGCCTCTTGACCTCCCTGCGCAGCTGGCTCACCGCCTCCCAGCGGTGACTGCTGCGCGACTTATTGGCCCGCCAGTTGTCCACAGCCGTGAGCACACGCTGGAGATGCCGCTCCTGCGGATTGTCGGGCAACCGCCGCACGGCATCGTCGATCGCACGCACCTCTTCGGAGCGCTTCTTGCTCGAAGCGGAAGAGGCCGCCCAATCGCGAATCGGATCACTGCTGCGACGGCTCGGAGGCGCGAAGTGGGTCTCGTTCTCGTCGGGTTCGGCGGACTGGTGGGCGGTACGGGCGGGCTGCTGAGTCGGCTCGGGCTGCGCGGGACGTGCGGGCTGCTCGCTCTGCGCGGGCTGCTCGGTCTGCTCGTTCTGCGGCGGGCGCTCGTTCTGCCGGGGCTGCTGGGTCGGGGCGGGCTGCGGCCCCGTCACGGGGCCACGGCTCGGGATGAGGGTGTTCAGCAGGTCCCTGGCCGGGAGATGACCGGCGCGCAGGTGCTCCGCGGCGACCAGGTCCACGACCTCGTCGGGCCGCGAGACGACGCCTGCCGGATTCTCATCCGGCGCCACCTCCTGGATACGGTCCCACACCTCCTCCTCAGCCCACTGGACGGAGTCCTCCCGTCGGTCCTGGGGCACGGCGGGGTCGTTGAGCCGCTCGTGCGCGGCGTCGATGTCGAACCGCGCGGCGCCGGGGTGCCGGTGCGAGGGGGCGGGGGCGCCCGTGGCCGGCTCCTTGCCCTTCGCGGACTGCTTGCCCGACTCGGGCGCCGGCACGGCGTTCGTTCCGGACGGCTTGTCCGTCGCCGGGTTCTCGCCGGGCTCCTGCTGATGGCCCGTGCCCGTGCCCGTACGCGGGTCCGTAACGGGTCCCGTCGTCCCGGTCGGCAGGGGCTCGTCGACCGGAGTGTCCTGTCGGCCGGGCCGCGCCTCGCCCGGCGCGGTGACCGGCTCGGTCT
>NZ_JBHVHQ010000381.1:0-7792 GCF_042800135.1 Streptomyces sp. NPDC057654
CAGTCGGGGTACACGCCCCGCTCGGGCACCCCCCGCCCCCACTACTCCGACGACGCGAGCAGCCCGCCCGGCCGCTCCAGCGCGCCGCCTCCCGAGAGCTCCCACAGCAGTGGCCCACCACTCACGTCCGCCCCCACGTCCGCCCCCACGTCCACCCCCGACCCGGCCACCGACGCGCAGCGTCGCCGCCGTCGCGTCACGATGTTCCTCGCCGGGCTGGTCGGCACGCTGCTCGTCATCGCCGCCGCCGTGCTCCTGACCGACGTGGGCGGGGACAGCGGCGACGGTGCGAAATCCGCCGAATCCGCCGGCTCGCCGAGCGTGACCAGCAAGCCGAAACTGCCGGCCGGAGTGAAGTGCGTCGGCCAGGACTGCGCCGGGAAGGACCCGGAGGCCATGGGGTGCGGCGGCGCGTCCGCCACCTCGCCGACCTCCGCGACGATCGGCTCGACCTACGTGGAGGTCCGCTACAGCAAGGTGTGCGGCGCGTACTGGGCCCGCATCACACAGGCGGTGCCGGGGGACGCGGTGCAGGTCTCGGCGGCCGGGACCGCGGGGGCGGCCCGTACGGAGAACGGCAAGGTCGACCGTGACGCCGATGCCTACACGGCCATGGTCGCCGCGAGCGCGCCGCTCAGGGTGAAGGCGTGCGCGACGCTCGCGACGGGGGAGAAGGGGTGTACACCGACCACTGCGGCACCGCCCTCACCTGCGGGTTCCCCGGTTGGGTAAAGAATGGGCAAATCCGTGGCATGTCCGTCGCGAGGGCGGGAAAGCGGACTTCAACCCCCCACGGGTGTGGCGCACACCGGGCGGGTACCCGCGCTCCCCCTCCTAGAGCGGGTACCCGCCTGGTGCTGCGACGGGAGCCGGTCGGCGGCGGCGCCGACGACCAGCCGGCCGAGTAGCCGATGAGCAGCGGACGAGTGGCCGATGAGCTGCCGGTGAGCAGTCACACACAGGGGCGGCGTCCCGCGCCGGGCGGGGTCCGATAGCCTGACGCGGGGTCTCTTGACAACGAGAGATCTCGCATAAAAAGGGCAGGGACGCCCACCGCCGCCTTGGGGGTCTGGGGGCCCGCCCCCGGCAAACACTGCGCAGGAGACCGCCATGACCCGCACTCCCGTCAACGTCACCGTCACCGGCGCGGCCGGCCAGATCGGCTACGCCCTGCTGTTCCGCATCGCCTCGGGCCACCTGCTCGGCGCGGACGTGCCGGTCAAGCTGCGCCTGCTGGAGATCCCGCAGGGGCTCAAGGCCGCCGAGGGCACCGCCATGGAGCTCGACGACTGTGCCTTCCCGCTGCTTCAGGGCATCGAGATCTCCGACGACCCGAACGTCGCGTTCGACGGTGCGAACGTCGCCCTGCTCGTAGGCGCGCGCCCGCGCACCAAGGGCATGGAGCGCGGCGACCTGCTGGAGGCCAACGGCGGCATCTTCAAGCCGCAGGGTGCGGCCATCAACGCCCACGCCGCCGACGACATCAAGGTTCTCGTGGTCGGCAACCCGGCCAACACCAACGCCCGCATCGCCCAGGCCGCCGCGCCGGACGTGCCGATCGAGCGCTTCACCGCCATGACGCGCCTCGACCACAACCGCGCCGTGACGCAGCTCGCGAAGAAGACCGGCGTCACGGTCGCCGACGTCAAGAAGCTGACGATCTGGGGCAACCACTCCGCCACGCAGTACCCGGACATCTTCCACGCCGAGGTCGCGGGCAAGAACGCCGCCGAGGCCGTCAACGACGAGGCCTGGCTGGCCGACACGTTCATCCCGACCGTGGCCAAGCGCGGCGCGGCGATCATCGAGGCGCGCGGCGCGTCCTCGGCCGCCTCCGCCGCCAACGCCGCCATCGACCACGTCCACACCTGGGTCAACGGCACCGCCGCCGGCGACTGGACCTCGATGGGCATCCCGTCCGACGGCTCGTACGGCGTGCCGGAGGGCATCATCTCCTCCTTCCCCGTCACCACGAAGGACGGCAAGTACGAGATCGTCCAGGGCCTGGAGATCAACGACTTCTCGCGTCAGCGCATCGACGCCTCCGTCGCCGAACTGGTCGAGGAGCGCGAGGCCGTGAAGGGTCTCGGCCTCATCTGATCAGCGAAGTGAGCCGGGGAGTGGGCTCCGTCCGGCGGGATTTCCCGCGGGCCGGAGCCCATTCGCATACGCCCCCTTTGCTACGCGCCTCCGCGACAGTCGCGACACCGTCCGGGCGAGGGCGAACGGAAGGCCCGTTCACAGCCGTTGCAGTTCTGGAGGGGAGCGGGGTGGCTGCTCGCCGCAGGCGGGGGCGGCGGGGCGCCGCCGGGCGGGGCGGGCGGCAGGACCGGGGGAATCCACTTCGTCAGCCGGTGATGCAGCATCTTCGACGGCCAGGGGATCGCACCGGCCGGCAGCGCCCCCGAGAGCGTACGGAACACCTGCTCAGACGGCACGCCCCGGTCGAGCCACCGTGCGACGCCGGGCACGAGGAACGCGATGTCGCGCTCGGACAGCAACAGCCGGGGGTCTTTGGCGCGCAGCCCGGCGAGGAGGGTGGTGGCGGTGCGGCGGAGGCGGGGGGAGACGGAGGGGGAGGCAGGCGGCGCGGCCGGTGCGGGCTCCACGGCCGGGGCTTCCTCGGGAGCCTGCGCTGCCGATACCGCTACCGGTGCCGCTGCTGGCCGGGCCTTGGCGGCAGCCTTGGCGGCTGTGGGGTGCTCGAAGTAGGTAGTGCGGGTGACGATGCGCTGACCTGCGGCTCGTTCCTTCTTACGGGCCAGGTACCCGGCTTCCTCCAACTCCTGAAGGGCCCGCGCGATACGCGCTTCCCCCTCCGGGAACTGCGCCGCCAGGGCCTTCACGCCGACCTTCGCGCCGTCCGGCAGCGACTGGATCCGTACGGCCACGCCGATCGCGACGGCGGAGAGCGTGGGGTGCTGGGCGAGATGGTTGCCGACCACGGTGAAGTGCGCTTCGTGTCGGTGCCGGACGTGTCGTACGCCGACGAGCGGGGGGCGGGTGCGCGGAGAAAGCCGCGCGCTAAACTGCCGCGAGGTCATTGGGAAGCTCTTCTTCCTGGTGACTAGGCCCTCGGCATTGGGACTGCTATCCCGCCGGGGGCCGACGTATGTAACTGAGGCATGTGCGGTACTGCTCGGCGCGACCGTACCCCGCCCATTCGCCCCTCTGCCACTCCGTCACCCGATGGTGTGACAACGGCAGTTGCGAGATCGGTTCGGTTCTTTCCCCAATCCTAAAAAGGGCATCGCCCCCCACCGCGACGCGCCCCACCGGGTCGCGGCAGCCCCGATCCGGCCATACCGGATACGTTCGAAAGGACGACAGCAGCTGTGAATGACGACAACGCCCGCAGGACCACGTTCATCTTCGCTCCGCCGGTGAACGATGCCCGGGCCTGGAATCTGAGGCTCGACCATCTCGCGGAGTGCGTCGAGAGGGACTTCCCGGGCTCGTACACGCGTCTGGAGCACGGCATGGGGCCGCGCCGCAATGCCGATGCCCTCTCGTTCGAGGTGGAGATCGCCGAAGGGGTCTGGCTGGACGGGCTGGCCACGACGCCTTACGAGGGCATGGGGACGGTGATGGCCTGCCTGGCGTCCCCGCGCGAAGCGGCCGTTCTGGCCGCGTGGCTTCGTGACTCCTTCATCCCCTCGCCGGAGCTGATCGAGTTCTCCAGCGAGGCCGCGATGGAAGGCGGGGAAGAGGCGTCGTGGCGACTGCCGGTGTCCGGTCCGGTCGAGGAGATCGCCGAGACGCTGCGGCAGCATCTGGAATCGGCCGAGGCCCTCTGAGCAGCGAACTGATCCATTCCCATGGGTTATCGCCAATGACCTAACCGGTCTTGGACTTCGAGGCCATAGGGAAGGTTCCATAGAGCCATGACCTTCCACACGATGATTGTCTCGTTTGATTCCGACATCCCCGACGCCGAGCTGGATCAGTACCTCAAAGACATCGAAACCCTGATGCGCGGCTCAGAGCACGTCCAGTCCTTCGCCGCGCAGCGGCACATTCGGGTGGCTGGGGATGACCACAGCCCGGTGTTTGTCGCGAGTGCTGTTGTGCAGATCGGGGTCGCCGATCGTGATGGGCTCGATGCGGTGTTCGCGGTGCCGGGGGCCGTGGAGCTCATCAAGCGGTGGCAGGCGCGGTATCCGTACAAGGCGGTGTGGGTGAACCACGAGGAGCTCTCGTGACGAGGTTCGCGCAAGCAGCCGGGTAGTGCCGTCAGTTGACGTCCACGTCCTCGAAAAGGGCCAGCATGCGCGTCAACACCCTTACGCACGTGGCGACATCCTCGTCCGTGAGGTCACCCCCGACCTGGCGCAGCAATTCGTGTTCTCGCGTCATCACCGCGGTAATGGCGGTCTCGCCCTTTTCCGTCAGTTCGATGAGCGAGGAGCGGCGGTGTGCCGGGTTGGGGGTGGGTTCGACCAGGTGCTGGGCGGTGGCCTCGTTGACCATGCGCTGGACGAACTGGCGGCTCAGTGCCTGGGCGCGGCCCATCTGGGGGACGGTCATGGGGCCGTGTTCGCGTAGCAGGTCGAGGACGGCGCGTACGCCGACGGAGAGGCCCTCGGCCGGCGCGTTCTGTTCCACCTTTCGCTGGACGCGGCGGTAGAGGGGGCCCACCAGGGCGAATACCTCCATGAGGCGGGGGCCCAGGGCGTCGGGGGCCAGGGGGGTGTCGATGTCGTTCACCCCACCAGGATGACATTCACAATGACACCTCAGTTGCCAACCTTGCACAAAAGTGACACCTTGGTTGTCATGACTCAGGCTTCTGACATGAACTTCTTCGAGTCCGAGGACGGCCGCCTCGCCTACCGCGACATCGGCTCCGGCACGCCCGTGGTGCTGCTGCACGGCGGGTACCTCGACCACCGCATGTGGGACGAGCAGGTCGCGGTCCTCTCGCCCGTATGCCGGGTGATCGTGCCGGACGTACGCGGCCACGGGCTGTCCGCCAACGCGAGCCGCCCCTACCGGCAGGCCGACGACCTCGCCGCCCTGCTGCGCCATCTCGGCACCGGGCCCGCCCTCCTCGTCGGCCTGTCCATGGGCGGCGGCATCGCCGTCGACACCGCGCTCGAACACCCCGAGCTCGTACGCGCCCTGGTCGTCAGCGGCGCCGGGACCAGCGAGGCCGAGTTCCAGGACCCCTGGGTCACCGGAATCCAGGGCGAGTTGGCCCGCGCGACGGCCGAGGGCGACGCCGGGGGCTTCGTCGACGCGTTCGTCCGGTACACCACCGGGCCGCACCGCACCCTCGACGATGTCGACGGCGAAGTCCTGCGGCGGATAAGGGAGATGGGGGAGAGTACGGTCGCCAAGCACGTCGGCACGGTCCCCGTACTGCCTACGCCCGTTACCGACACCTGGGCGCGCGCCGCGAAGATCGCGGTCCCGGTGCTGGCCATCAACGGCAGTCTCGACTCGGACGACTGCGTCGGCATGGCCGAACGCCTCGTCGCCATTGTCCCCGACGGCCGCACGACCACCGTCGAAGGCACCGGCCACTACCCCAACATGGAGCGCCCCGCCCTCTTCAACGAATTCCTCTGGGACTTCCTCTGCAACCTCTCCACCGGGCGGGGGTGAAGCCCTATAGCCAGCGTTCCGCCGCCTCCACGCTCGTACCGCCGCTGGTGTTGAAGGCGATGGCGGCCTGCGGCGCGTGCTCCCGGACCAGGTTCACGATCTTCTCGAAGAACGTCAGCAACTGCTCCGGCTTGCGGATTCCGCCCCCGATCACCACGACGTCCCACGCGTGCGCGGCCAGCGCCTCGGCGGCCGTCGGCTCGGCCGAACCGTCCATCTCCAGCAGCGCCATGGACGCGTCGACGCCGCGTTCGCCGAAGCGCACCAACTCGTTGTCCAGGACCGTGTGGAAGGCCGCCGCGTCGACGCCGGGGACCACCTGGGGATCGAAACCAAGCACAAGAACTGAAGGCATTTGGTCAGATTACTTCCACCCGCACTGTCCTCGGCTCCCCCGAACGCACCGTCAGCGTCGTCCCGGTGACCCCGCCCGCCGCCTCGAATTGGTCCGCCGGGAGGGCCGCGCCGTCGACCAGCACCCGGCGGTACGTACCGGGGAACCGCGCCTCCCACCGGTAATGCGTTCGGGGGGCGGCGTGCAGGGTGAGGGTGGTGCTGGTGTTGCCGTCGTGGCGCAGGGTGAAGTGGTCGTTGCCGATGGGGACGTCCGCCGCCTCCACCCACTCGACGCCGTCGTCGGAGTCGGAGCCACTCCCTACCGGCAGCCGCGGCAGCGTGGTCAGGGCGTGCCGCGCCGCGTCCGGCTCGACGCCCATCAGCCCCTCGACGAGCTGCGAGACGAGCGTGAACGACAGCTCGGGGTAGTCGCCGTTCACGAACCGCCTGGTGGCGTGCCGTTTGTCGCGCTCCCGGTAGATGTGGCGCATCCACTGCCACGCCGTCCCGTTCCGGCCGTGCCGGAAGAAGGTGTCGGGCAGGTAGGTGAGGGCCTCCGCGTTCACGGGCCGCCCCTCGGCGGACGTCGCCTGACTCTGCACGTAGTCGAGATAGGCGTCGTTGCGCTTGCCGCTCTCCAGGAGGCCCTTCAGCGGCATGAACCAGCTGTTCTCCTTCCCCCATCCGCTGACGCCCGTCCCGTCGGCGCGGTAGCCGCGGATCACCGCCGACCCCGAACCCGGCCCGGTCCAGCCCCGGTTGGCGTACGCGCGCAGCCGCGCGGCGCGCGTACGGCACGCGCGTACCAGCTCGGTGTCGTCGCGGGCGTCGGCGAGCGCGGCGAGGGCGAGACAGGCCCGGTACTGCGTGGCGACCGCGTCCCCGGCCTCGACGAGGCGCTCGCCGCTCTCGTTGTACGTGGCCACCTCGTCGAAGATGTGCGTGCCCGCCGCCCCCGCCACCGGCACCGGCCGGCCGTCGAGCCGCCCCGCCTGCTGGGTGACGAAGTCCTCGACCGTCCGGCGGCAGAACTCCCACAGCTCGCCGTCGAGATAGCGCCGGTCCCCGCTCCAGCGGAACGCCTCGGCGCACTTCTCCACCAGCTCGAAGGGGGCCGGCAGCTCCCGTACGAACTCCCGCGGGCCGTGGTAGTCGATGGCGAGCGGCGTCCGCGCGTCGAAGTTGACGGCCCACACCGGCCAGTGCCGGTGCTCCGGGGTCGCCGACGCGGCGAAGGAGCGCAGCATGGTGAGGTTTTCGGCGTCCAGGCCCAGGAGGTGGGCCCCGGCGACCTGGTGGGCGGTGTCGCGCGCGTAGTACCCCGTACGGTCCGGATAGCCCGCCCAGTACGAGGCGGCGTACTCGGCCTCCGCGGTGGGTGGGCGGTGGCCCTCGTCCATGTTCAGCGGGCCCGGCGCGCCGCTCTGCTGCACCCAGCCCGCGGCCTTGTCCTTCGCCCAGTCGAAGATCTCGACCAGTTCGCCGCTGGACGAGGTGACCCGCGGGCGGGCCGGGAGGCCGGGGGAGACCATGACGCCGTCGACGGCGACCCAGCCCGCGTCCGTACTGCCGCCGGACGCCTCGAACGCGATCTCCAGCAGGTCCCCGGCGCGCAGCTCCACGTCCGTGAGGGTCCAGCGCCGGTAGTCGCCGTCGAAGACGGGGGACGCCTCGGCGAGCGCCCTGCCGTTGCGGCGCAGGACGAAGCGGGCGTCAGCGTCCTCCCCGGCGATCCAGGCGGACAGGGCGTAGACGCCGTTCGCGGCGGCGGTCACCGTCTGCGTCGCCGAGGTGATCCCGCGCTGGCCGATACGGGCGTCGAGGAAGGCGTGCCGCGCGCCGCTGAACG
>NZ_JBHVHQ010000382.1:0-7783 GCF_042800135.1 Streptomyces sp. NPDC057654
GTTGGTAGTGGTCCAGCATCATCTTGTGGTTCTCGCGGCCGATGCCCGACTGCTTGTAGCCGCCGAAGGCGGCGTGGGCCGGGTAGGCGTGGTAGCAGTTGGTCCAGACGCGGCCGGCCTGGATGGCGCGGCCGGCGCGGTAGGCGAGGTTGCCGTTGCGGGTCCAGACGCCGGCGCCCAGACCGTAGAGGGTGTCGTTGGCCGTCTTGATGGCGTCGTCGAAGTCGGCGAAGGGGGCGACGGCCACGACCGGGCCGAAGATCTCCTCCTGGAAGACGCGCATGCGGTTGTCGCCCTCGAAGATGGTGGGCTGGACGTAGTAGCCGCCCGCGAGGTCGCCGCCGAGGTCGGCGCGGGCGCCGCCGGTGAGGATGCGGGCGCCTTCCTGCTTTCCGATGTCCAAGTAGGAGAGGATCTTTTCCAGTTGATCGTTGGATGCCTGGGCGCCGATCATCGTGTCCGTGTCCAGCGGGTGGCCCGGCACGATCGCCTCGGTGCGGGCCACCGCCGCGTCCATGAAGGCGCGGTAGTGGCCCTGCTGGATCAGGGCGCGGGACGGGCACGTACAGACCTCGCCCTGGTTCAGGGCGAACATCGTGAAGCCTTCGAGCGCCTTGTCGAGGAAGTCGTCGTCCGCCGACGACACGTCGTCGAAGAAGATGTTCGGGCTCTTGCCGCCGAGTTCCAGGGTGACGGGCTTCAGGTTCTCCGACGCGTACTGCATGATCAGGCGGCCCGTCGTGGTCTCCCCGGTGAAGGCGACCTTCGCGATCCTCGGGCTGGACGCGAGCGGCTTGCCCGCCTCGACGCCGAAGCCGTTCACGATGTTGACCACGCCCGGCGGCAGCAGATCCGCCACCAGGCTCATCCAGGAGTGGAGCGAGGCGGGCGTCTGCTCCGCGGGCTTGAGGACCACGGCGTTGCCCGCGGCCAGGGCCGGCGCGAGCTTCCACGCGGCCATCAGGATCGGGAAGTTCCACGGGATGATCTGCGCGACGACGCCCAGCGGCTCGTGGAAGTGGTACGCGACCGTGTCCTCGTCGATCTCCGAGAGGCTGCCCTCCTGGGCCCGGATCGCCCCCGCGAAGTACCGGAAGTGGTCGATCGCCAGCGGGATGTCCGCCGCCAGCGTCTCCCGTACGGGCTTGCCGTTCTCCCAGGACTCCGCGACCGCGAGCGCTTCGAGGTTCGCCTCCATCCGGTCCGCGATCCGGTTCAGCACCGTCGCGCGCTCGGCCGGCGCGGTCCGCCCCCAGGCCGGGGCCGCGGCATGGGCGGCGTCCAGCGCGTGCTCGACGTCCTCGGCCGTGCCCCGCGCGATCTCGGTGAACGGCTGTCCGTTGACCGGCGTCGGGTTCTCGAAGTACCGGCCCTGCTTGGGCGGCACGTACTCGCCGCCGATCCAGTGGTCGTACCGCGAGCTGTAGGAGACGATCGCGTCTGCGGAACCAGGGCTGGCATAACGAGTCATCTAGAGCGGCCTCCGATCGGTCTGCCGCCGTCCGCTCCCTCGCGAACGGCGCTGTGGGCAGGAGGCTAGGGAGCAGGACGTTGCACGGACGTTGCGTCCGGCGTCGAGTCGGGGGGCGGCCAGGGGGCGGCTATCTGTCGTTCACTCCCACCCCGTACGCCTCCCTCAGCGCCCCCGTCCGCGCCGCCACCGCCTCCCGGCCCGGCGCCCGCGCCGCCAGCACCCCCAGCAGCGCCTCGCTCACCTCCAGCTCGTCCTCGCCCCACGGCGACTCCGCCCACCACCGCAGCAGATACGGGTCGCGCGCCGCCAGCAGCGCTCGGCGCACCCCGTCCTCCAGGACGTACCGCGCCCGGCGTACGCCCGGCGCCTCCGACGACGGCAGCAGCGGGCCCCGGTACGTACGCGACACGGCGTGCAGCGCGCCGTCCGCCAGTTCCTCGGCCGCCGCGGCCACGTCGGTGCGCAGCGGAGCGCAGAGCCGGTACGGGCGCGAGACCAGCAGCGGGCCCACCAGGCGGCGCAGTCGGGACAGTTCCGCGCGCAGCGTCACCGGGTCGACGGGACGCTCCCCGTACAGCTCCAACGCCAGCTGATCACCCGTCAGGCCCTCCGGGCGGCACGCCAGCAGCACCATGATCTCGCTGTGCCGCCGGCCCAGCCGCAGCCGCCGGCCGCCGATCGACAGCAGGGCCTCGTCACGGCCCAGCGCCGTCAGGAAGTCCCGCTCCGCGCGGGGCGCGGCCGACAGCTGCGCCTCCGCCGCGCGGGCCGTCGCCTGCACCAGCGCCAGGCTGTACGGGCCCGCCAGATGGTCGCCGCCGGAGATGTCCACGGCGCCCAGCAGCCGCCCGCTCACCGGGTCGTGGACCGGGGCGGCGGCGCAGGTCCACGGCTGCACCACCCGGTTGTAGTGCTCGGTGGTGAAGATCTGCACCGCGTGGTCCGTGGCGAGCGCCGTCCCCGGGCCGTTCGTGCCCGCGTGCCGCTCGTCCCAGCGGCCGCCCGCGACCAGGTTCATCGCCTCGGCCCGGCCCCGCGCCCCGGCGTGCCCCTCCACCCACAGCATGCGCCCGTACTCGTCGCACACCGCCAGCAGATACGCGCCCTCGTCGGCCACCGACCCCAGCAACTCCCTGACCAGCGGCATCGCCCCCGCCAGCGGATGCGCCCGGCGGTACTCCGCCAACTCGCCGTCGCTCAGGTCGATCGGCGCGACGGCCTCCGTCGCCGACCGCGAACGGGCGCAGCGCCGCCACGAGTCGGCGACCACCCGCCGTACCTGCGGGCCGACCGCGCCCCTGGTGAGGAACTCCTCGTGCGCGCAGCGGACCGCACGGCGGCTCTCGGCGGGATCCGCGTCCGCCGCCAGCGCGAGCCATGGGTTGACCACGTGGACCCTCCGCAACGTTCGGCAGCCTCGCTGTCGACGATACTGCCGGTGACGCCGCGCGGAGGGGGCGCGTAACCGGGCGGTGAGGCGTATCCGCAGCCGTGGCAGATCTTCCAGCCGTCCTGGTTCACGGCGAGCTGCCCTCCGCAGTTCGGGCACTGCTCCGCACAGGGCCGCGGCCGACGGGCCGGCGCGCTCGCGCGGAAGCCGTGCGACATGCACACGGTCGCGGTCATGATCCCTCCTTGCCGCCCACATTCCCTGTCGGGCGGCTGCCCCGCAAGAGGAAGAACAAGCCCCCACATGCCCCCGCCCCGAGGCACTTGCGGCCCCGTACGCACGCCCCCACCCTGCGAGTACGCACCTCCGGCCGGCGCCCCCGGCCGCCCCCCGCGCGACGCGCACCCGGACCCCTCCCGTCCGCTCCTGTCTGCTTCCTGTTTCCGCCTCCTTCCGCATCCGAAGGGAAGAGACCATGCCGAACACCCCGGTGGCCACCGCGAAGACCCTCGCCGACATCGCCGAACGCACCGTCACCGCGTACGTCACCACCTTCCTCGGCCTGCTGATGGCCGACGGGTTCGACCTCACCAGCCTCTCCGCGCTCAAGGCCGCCGCCGTCGCCGCGCTCCCCGCGGCCCTCTCCGTGCTCAAGGGAACCATCGGCACCCGCGTCGGCGACAAGAACACCGCCGCCTGGCTGCCGGACCGCCGCACTCGGGCCTGACCGATTCACACGGGGTGTGCGCGCCGCACACACGCGCCCTCGCCGCACACGCTCCCGCCCGGCATCGGGCAGCGGTTCACTCACTGAGGCGAGTCCCACATGGCGCGACGGGACCCAGGGCCGCCGGTCACTTCCCCCGAGCCGCCGGTCCACCGCCTCGTACCGCCGGGCGGACGGTGCGGGGCGGAGCCACGCCCTGCCGTCAGCGGCCGTCGCGGGCCTTCAGCCGACGGCCGTCACGGGCCCTCGCACGCCCCCGGCGTCGCACTGTCCGACCCGAGTGCAACGATGAGCCCATGGAAGCGGGGCACGGACTGCGGGCGCTGCGGGCCATCGTGTTCGCGGCGGTCTGCGTGCTGCTCGCGGCTCTGGGCCACGCGGTCATGTCCGGCGCCGCCGTCCCGTGGTGGGCCATCGGCGGCGCGCTCAGCGGCACCGGCGGCGCGGCCTGGTTCATGGCCGGCCGCGAGCGCGGCCCGCTGCTGGTCACGCTCGCCACCGTGGGCGCCCAGTCCGGCCTGCACTCCTTCTTCGCCGTCGCACAGACCGTGACCAGTACGGCCGGTACGGTCAGTGCGAGCGCGGGACACGCCATGGGCGCGGGACACGCCATGGGCGCGGGACACGTCATGCCCTCCGGCGACGGCGCCATGGCGGCGATGAACTCACCGGACGCACCCGCCGCGATATCCGCGCACGCCACGATGCATCACATGGGGCACGGCGCGCTCGGCATGTGGTCCGCGCACGTCCTGGTCGCCCTCGTCTCCGCCATGTGGCTGTGCGGCGGCGAACAGGCGGCCTTCCGGCTCGGCCGCGCCCTCACGGCACGGCTGTTCGCACCGCTCCTCGTCCTCTTCGACGACGCCCCGCCGACCCGCCCGGCGCCCCGAATACGCCGCACCGACGGCGAACGCGCACGCGCGGCGCAGCGGCTGCGGCAACTGCTCTACGCCCATGTCCTCGCCACCCGTGGCCCACCGGCCCGCGCCGCCGTCGGCTGACGGCACGCACCACGCGACCGGATCACCACATCACCGGCGCGCCCCGCCACGACGGCCCGGCGCCCGGACTCCAGGAAGGACCCAGGGCGATGACCCCTGCCCTGACGCGGGCCGTTCGACGGCCCGGCACAACCCCCGTCCCATCCCCCCTCCCAACCCCCGGCCCGCCCCCCGTGCCGTCCCGCGTGCCCCCCCGCGTGCCCCCCCCCCGGGCCCCATCCCCCCCGTCCCGCGGGGGGCGTCTTCAGCCGCCGCACCCCCTCGGCGAAGCGGCGGCACGGTTCACACCCCCGTACGTGCGCGTCGAGCGCGGCGCCCCGCACGCCCGGAGGCAGCGCCTCGCCGTCGGCGCGGGCGGATATGGCGGTACGGGCATCACAGCAGTCCACCCCCTCATCGTCGCCGGTCCCCAGCGGCCCGCGTCCACTGGGGGAGGCGGCCGTGCGTGACGACGAGACGGTGACCGCCTGGGCGCTCGCGGCGCGCGGCGGCGACGCGGAGGCCGTGGACCGCTTCATCCGCGCCACCCAGAACGACGTCCGGCGCTACGTGGCGCGGCTCAGCGGAGACCCGCAGGGCGCGGACGACCTGGTCCAGGAGACGTATCTGCGCGCGCTGCGCGGCCTGCCGCGCTTCGAGGGCCGCTCGTCCGCGCGTACCTGGCTGCTGGCCATCGCCCGCCGCACGGTCGTGGACCGGCTCCGGTTCAACGCGGCCCGGCCCCGGCTCTCCGACACCGACGACTGGCAGGCGGCCGCCGAACGCACCCAGTCCCCGGCGCTCCCCGGCTTCGACGAAGGGGTCGCGCTCTCGCAGCTCCTGGACCGGCTGCCGTACGAGCGGCGCGAGGCGTTCGTACTGACCCAGTTGCTGGGGCTGCCGTACGCCGAGGCCGCCGTGGTGGCGGGCTGCCCCGTCGGCACCGTGCGCTCGCGTGTGGCGCGGGCCCGCGAGGTCCTCATCGGGCAACTGGCGACCGCCGAACAGGCGGCGGAGCGCGTTCCGGCGCTCGCCCAGGCGAGCTGAGACCGGTGCTCGCGCAGGCGAGCTGACACAGGTCGGGCCGGGGGGACGGGATCACGCCCAGTACCCCCGGCCCGATGTGTTCCTCAGCTCCCCGCCCGTACGACCTCGGCGTCGACCCGGACCGCGCCGCTCTCGCGGAAGTGCAGCACGAACGGCACCCGGTCGCCGACGCGGGCCTTCGGCGGGCCCTGCACCATGATGTCGAGGCCGCTGTGCGACATCTCCAGCTCGCCGCCCGCCGGTACGGGCATCGAGCCGACCATCTCCATCGTGCCGGCGCCCTTCCGCTCGACGTTCCGGCTGAGCATCGCCTCCCGCGCGGAGGGCACCTCGACCCGCAGCAGTTCGTCGTCCGCGCCGCCCGTGTTGCGCACCTGGAAGAACGCGGCGGTCTCGCCGCCGTCGAACGGTACGAGCATCCGGCCGCCGGTCACCTCCAGTTCGGCCGGGCTGCCGGCCGCGCCGGACGCCGCCCACGCCCCGAGCCCGCCGAGCGCGACGGCGAAGGCCGCGACGGGGACAACGGCGGCACGCGCGGCCGGTGCGAGGGCCCGCCACAGGGGAGTGGAGGAGGGAGGCGGCGTCTTGCCGCCGGTGGTCGTGCCCGTGGTCGTGGTGGTGGTCGTGCCCGTGGTGGTGGTCGTGTTCGCGGTCACCGGGCGCCTCCTCGGGTGCTCGTACGGGCGCGGGCCGGCCCCGTGCCGTACGGCCGGGCCCGCCCGGAGTCACTGCCCGCAACGGTGCTTCCCGCCGTTCCGCGCGAGGCCGTCGGCTGCCAGCCCCTCAGCCGCAGGCTGTTGCCCACGACGAGCAGCGAACTGACGGACATCGCGGCCGCCGCGACCATCGGGTTGAGCAGACCGACCGCGGCCAGCGGGACGGTGACGAGGTTGTAGCCGAACGCCCAGGCCAGATTGGCCCGTACGGTCCCCAGCGTGCGGCGCGCCAGCCGCACCGCGTCGGCGAGGGCGCGCATGTCCTCGCGTACGAGCGTCACATCGGCCGCCCCGATGGCGGCGTCCGTGCCGCCGCCCATCGCGATCCCCAGATCGGCCCCGGCCAGCGCCGCCGCGTCGTTGACTCCGTCGCCGACCACGGCGACGCGCCGCCCGCTCGCGCGCAGCGTCCGTACGAGCTCGGCCTTGCTCTCGGGCGTGGAGCGGGGGTGCACCTCGGCGATGCCCAGCTCGTCGGCGACGGCGTGCGCGGTGGCGTCGCTGTCGCCGGTGGCGAGCACGGGCCGCAGCCCGAGCCGCTTGAGGTGGTCCACGGCCCGGTAACTGCCGGGCCGCAACTGGTCCCCGAGCGAGATGACAGCCTCGGCTCGCCCGTCCGCCCGCACGAGCACTGCCGTACGCCCGGCGGCCTCCGCGACCCGTACGGCCTCGGCCAGCTCGGCGGGGAGCATTTCCTCCGCCGGGCCGTGGAGCGGCACACCCGATGACGCGGTACCGGACTCCGCGCCCCGGTCGCCCGCCGGCCCGCCCCCGACCTGGGAGTCGGCCGACCTGGCCCCGCCCTGGGAGCCGACCGCCCCGTCGCCGCCGCCGGACGGCCGATAGGCCGCAGCGTTCCCGGCGTCCGGCCGCACCACCTCGACCCGGCGCCCGTCCACCAGCCCGGTGACCCCGAGGCCCGCCGTAGCGGCGAAGTGCTCGACGCGCGGCAGCGCTTCGGACAGGACGCGGCGGGCATGGGCGGCGATCGCGCGGCCCACCGGGTGCTCCGAACCCGCCTCGGCCGCGCCCGCGAGGCGCAGCGCCGCCCCCTCGCCGAGGCCGTCGGCGCGCGCCGTCACCTCCGCGACCGACATCGAACCGACCGTCAGCGTGCCCGTCTTGTCCAGTACGACGGTGTCCACCCGCCGCAGCCCCTCCAGGGCCTGCGGCCCGCTGACCAGGATGCCCAGCCCCGCGCCCCGGCCGGTGGCCGCGAGCAGGGCGGTGGGGGTGGCCAGGCCGAGGGCGCAGGGGCAGGCGACGACGAGCACGGCCACGGCCGCCGTGACGGCGGCCTGCGGGTCCGCGCCCGCGCCCAGCCAGAAGCCCAGCACGGTGACGGCCACGGCGAGGACCGTGGGGACGAAGACGCCCGCGACGGCGTCGGCGAGCCGCTGCACGCGCGCCTTCCCGGTCTGCGCGTCCTCCACCAGCCGAGCGATG
>NZ_JBHVHQ010000383.1:0-7780 GCF_042800135.1 Streptomyces sp. NPDC057654
ACGGCGCGTGCCCCGGATGCTCCGGGGCACGCCGCCATCCGCAGCGCGTCCGCCGCCACGCCTCCCTCGCCGTACGGGCCGACGACGCCCGCTGGTACCTCGTCAACGCCACCCCCGACCTCGGCGACCAGATCGAATCGCACCCCGAACTCCACCCCGGGCCCGGCCCCCGCGACACCCCCGTGACGGGCGTCGTGCTCACCGACGCCGAGCTGGACCACACCCTCGGCATCGCCCGGCTGCGCGAGGCCCGCGCCCTGGACGTGCTGGCCACCGGCCCCGTACAGAGCGCGCTGCTGGACCGGCTGCGGCTGGGCGACATCCTCGGCCCGTACACCGGAATCACCTGGCGTCCGCTGCCGACGCGGGGACCGCGGCCGCTGGTCGACGACGGCCCGTTGGAGATCAGCGCCATTCCGGTGTCCGGCAAGCGGCCGCGCTACGCCGCCGACGCGGAACCCGCCGAGGACTGGGTCGTCGCGCTGCGGCTGACCGACCGCGTGACGGGCGGCACCCTCGTGTACGGCCCTGCGCTCGCCGACTGGCCCGACGCCCTCCAGCGGGCCGCCGCCGAGGCGGACTGCGTGATCGTCGACGGCACCTTCTGGGACGACGACGAGCCCCGGCGCGCGGGGTTCACCGAGCGGACCTCCACGGCCATGGGGCATCTCCCGATCGACGGCCCCGACGGCACGGCCCGCATCCTGCGCACGCTCGACGCCCGCTGCCTCTACACGCACCTGAACAACACCAACCCCCTGGGTGACCCGGACGCCGAGGAGCACAAGCTCCTGGCGGAGTGGGGCATCGAGGTGGCCGCCGACGGAATGGTGATCGAACTGTGAGCACACTGGAAGAGCGGCTGCGGGACGTCGTGGGGCAGCGCTACCACGACCGCCACCCGTTCAATCTCCGCATGCACGACGGCGAGTTGACCCCGGCCGAGCTGCGCCGCTGGATCCGCAACCGCTTCCACTACCAGCGCTGCATCCCCGTCAAGGACGCCCTGATCACCGCCAAGTTCGACAGCCCCGCACTGCGCCGCATGTGGGTGCGGCGGATCCAGGACCACGACGGCGGCGCCGACGGCGAGGGCGGCATCGAGCGCTGGCTGCGGCTGGGCGAGGCCGCGGGGCTGAAGCGGGAACAGCTGCTCGACGCGGGCGGGGTGCTGCCCGGCGTGCGGCTCGCCGTGGACGGCTACGTCAACTTCTGCCGGCTGCGCTCCCCGCTGGAGGCCGTCGCCGCCTCGCTCACCGAACTCTCCGCGCCGGACATCATGCGCACCCGCATCGACGCCTTCGAGCGGCACTACCCGTGGATCGAGGCCGACGGGCTCGCGTACTTCCGCACCCGCGTCGGGCAGGGCAGCCGCGACAGCAAGGAGGCGCTGCACCTGGTCCTGGAGTGGGCCCGTACGGACGAGGAGCAGGACCGGGCGGTGGCGGCGCTCGCCTTCAAATGCGATGTCCTCTGGTCCCTGCTCGACGCGGTGGATCACGCGGGGGACCATCCGAGGGACCGCGCGGACGGCGACGAGGAGGAGAGCGCCGCGTGAGCGACTGGCGGCCCGCCCTCGTCCCGGCGGCCCTGCTGCGCCACGACCCGGTGCGCGACGCGGAACTCCTCCTCCTGCCCGAGCGGGTGGTGGTGCTCAGCGGCACGGCCGCGGAGATCCTGCGGCTGTGCGACGGCGACCGCGACGTGCCCGCGATCGTCGCGGAGCTGACGGCCCGCTACCCCGGCGCGCCCGTCGCCGCCGAAACGCCGCGCTTCCTCGACCGGGTGCGCGGGGAGGGCTGGCTGCGATGACCCCCGTCCCGCGCCCCTGGGCGCTGCTCGCCGAGCTGACCCACGCCTGCCCGCTGCACTGTCCGTACTGCTCCAACCCGCTGGAACTCGCCCGAAAATCCGCCGAGTTGACCACCGGGGAGTGGCGGAGCGCGATGCGCCAGGCCGGGGCGCTCGGGGTCGCGCAGACCCACCTCTCCGGCGGTGAGCCGCTGCTCCGCGCCGACCTGGAGGCCATCGTCGACGCCGCCGAGTCCGCCGGCATCTACACCCAGCTCGTCACCAGCGGCGTCGGCCTCACCGCCGGCCGCCTCGCCGCCCTCAAGGCTGCCGGGCTGCGCAGCGTGCAACTGTCCGTCCAGCACGCCGACGCCGCGGCCTCCGACCGGATCGGCGGCCGGAAGTCCTTCGCCGACAAGGAGCGCGCCGCCGCCCTCGTACGGGACGCGGGGCTGCCGCTCGGCCTCAACGTGGTGCTGCACCGCGCCAATCTCGACGCCGTCGACGCCCTCGTCGACCTGGCCGCGGCCTGGGGCGCGGACCGGATCGAGCTGGCCAACACCCAGTTCTACGGCTGGGCGCTGACGAACCGGGCCGCGCTGCTGCCCACCCGCGACCAGCTCGACCGGGCGCGGGAGACCGTCGAACGACGTCGCCGGGAGGGCGGCCCGGAACTGGTGTGGGTCGTGCCCGACTACTTCGGCGGCGAGCCGAAGCCGTGCATGGGCGGCTGGGGCGCGCGCTCCCTGACCGTCGCCCCCGACGGCACCGTGCTGCCCTGCCCGGTCGCCGCCACCCTGCCCGGCCTCGATCCGCCCAGCCTCCGCGACCACTCGCTGGAGTGGATCTGGGACCGTTCCACGGCGTTCAACGCCTACCGCGGCACGGACTGGATGCGGGACCCGTGCCGTACCTGCGCCCGGCGCGACGAGGACTTCGGCGGCTGCCGCTGCCAGGCGTACGCGCTGACCGGGGACGCCGCCCGTACGGACCCGGCCTGCGCGCTGTCCCCCGACCACCGCCTCGTACGCGCCCTCGTCGACGACGCGCCGGGCGGCGGGGCCGGGCCCGTACCGGAGTACGTCTACCGCGCGCCGGGCGCGGGCCCCGCCCGGTCCGCGTCCTCGCCGAGCGACGCCGACCACCGGGCGTAGAGGAGGCCGAACGGCCCGCCCGCGACGGCCAGTTCGCGGGGGGAGCCGTCCTCCACGACGCGGCCCCGCTCCAGGACCAGCACGCGGTCGGCGGCCAGGACGGTGGACAGCCGGTGCGCGATGATCACCGCGGTGCGGTCGGCGAGGAGCGCGCCCAGCGCCCGCTGCACCGTCAGCTCGGTGGGGATGTCCAGGCTCGACGTCGCCTCGTCCAGCAGCAGCACGGTCGGGTCGGCGAGGAAGGCGCGGGTGAGCGCCACCATCTGCCGTTGCCCCGCCGAGAGCCGGTTGCCCCGCTTGCGGACCTCCGTGTCGTATCCGTCGGGCAGCCCCGAGATGAACGCGTCCGCGCCGATCGCCTCCGCCGCCGCCTGGATCTCGGCGCGGCTCGCGCCGGGCCGCGCCAGCGCGATGTTCTCCGCGATCGACCCGGTGAACAGGAAGTTCTCCTGCGTCACCAGCGTCAGTTCGCGCCGCAGCTCCGCGTCGGCGACCTCCCGCAGATCGACGCCGTCCAGCAGCACCTGGCCGTTCGACGGGTCGTAGAAGCGGGCGGCGAGCTTGCCGATGGTGGACTTGCCCGCGCCCGTCGCGCCCACCACGGCGACGGTCTGCCCGGCCGGGATGGTCAGGTCCAGGCGGTGCAGCACCAGCGGCCCGCCCGGCGCGTAGCGGAAGTCCACCTCGCGGAAGACCAGCTGCCCGCGGCCGGGCCGGTCGGGCGCGAGCCGCACCGGGGCCTCGGGCTCCGGCACCGAGGACGGCGTGGCGAGGAAGCCGGAGATCTTCTCCAGCGCCGCGCTGGCCGCCGCGTACAGGTTGGTGAACGTCGCCAGCTCGTCCAGCGGGTCGTAGAACCGCCGCAGATACAGCACGAACGCGGTGAGGATGCCCAGCGGCAGCGCCCCCTCGTTCACCCGCCAGCAGCCGAGCGCCAGGACCAGGGCGAGCGCGATGTTGCCCGCCAGCCGCACCCCGGCCGTGTAGCGCGCCACCACGCTGAGCGCCTCGGTGTGGGCGTCCCGGAACACCTCGTTGAGGTCGTTCATCGCGGTGTGCTTGCGGCGCTCCGCGCGGAACGCCTGCACCGCCCGCACGGCGTTCATCGTCTCGCCGAACTGCGTGATGATGTCCGCGACGGTGTTGCGGGCCCGCCGGTACGCGCGCTGGGACCGCTCCCGGAACCAGCGCGTCATCATCACCAGCGGCACGATCGAGACGAGCACGATCAGGGCGAGCGGCAGGTCCAGCCAGAGCAGCAGCACCGTGATGCCCGCCACCGTCAGCAGCGAGGTCAGCAGCCCATCCAGGCTCCCCTCGACGAGATCGCGCACCGCGTCGATGTCGGACGTCAGCCGGGAGATGACCTTCCCCGAGGTGTACGACTCGTGGAAGGCGACCGGCAGCCTCCGCGCGTGCTGGAAGATGCGGGTGCGCAGGTCGAGCAGGAGCGACTGGCCGATGCTGCCGGACAGCCGGAAGAACCCGAACCGCGCCCCGGCCGCCAGCACCCCGCAGCCGGTGAAGCCCGCGACGCACCACATCAGCGTGGACGAGTCCCCGGCGACCGCGTCCGGGATGCCGTGGTCGATGGCCTGCGCGATGAGCAGCGGGCCGACCAGCTGGGCCGCGTTCTCCAGGATCAGCGCGGCCATCGCGACGATCACCTGCCACAGCCAGGGCCGCAGCAGGGAGTAGAGGAGGGCGCGGGAGCGCTTGCGCACCCGCCGGTGAGTCGCCCGGTCGAGTACGGCTGCGTCCTCGGCGGCCTCGGCGGCCTCCGCGCTCGCCGCCGTCCCGGGGACCGTCGCGGGTACGGGCTCCAGGACCTCCGCCGTCTGCTCGCCGCCGCTCATCGGCTGATCACCTCGCTGTCGGGGGAGCCGGGCGTCCGCAGCGGGGTGACCGACATCAGGGAGCGGTAGTGGGCGCTGGACTCCAGCAGTTCGCGGTGGGTGCCCAGCGCCGCGATACGGCCGTCTTCGAGGACGGCGACGCGGTCCGCCATCCGCGCGGTGTTGGGCCGGTGCGCGACGACCAGGGCCGTCGAGTTCCGCAGCACGCGGCGCAGCGCCCGTTCGACCTCGGCCTCCGTGTGCAGGTCCAGGGCGGACAGCGGGTCGTCGAGGACCAGCAGCGCCGGGCGGCCCACGATCGCGCGGGCGAGCGCGAGGCGCTGCCGCTGACCGCCGGAGAGCGAGAGCCCCTGTTCGCCGATGCGGGTGCCCAGCCCGTCCGGGCCGAGCGCGTCGACGAACTCCTCGGCGCTCGCGGTGCGCAGCGCCGCACGGATCATCTCGTCCGTGGCGTCCGGCGAGCCGAGCGCCACGTTGTCGCGGATGCTGAGGGAGGAGAGCATCGGGTCCTCGAAGGCGCAGCCGACGATGGTGCGCAGCTTGGCGAGGGCCAGCTCGCGGATGTCGACGCCGTCGACGGTGATCCGGCCGGCGCTCACGTCGGCCATCCGCGGGACCAGCCCCGCCAGCGTCGTCTTGCCGGAGCCGGTCGCGCCGACCAGCGCGAGCGTCTCGCCGGGCCGGATCTCCAGATCGACGCCGCGCAGTACGGGCCGGTCCGCGCCGGCCTGCCGGAAGTGCACGTTCTCGAAGCGCAGCGCGCCGCGCACCGGCTGGGCGGCGGGCCGGGGCTGGGGCGGGTCGGTGATGTCCGGCTCGGTGTCGCGGATCTCCCAGTACCGGTCGCAGGCCGCGGCGGCCGTGCTCGTCTCGGCGAGCGCCCAGCCGATGCACTCGGTGGGCCAGCGCAGATACGTGCTGACGGTGACGGCCGCGACGAGGTCGCCGAGGGTCAGGGTGCCGTGGGCGATGCCCGTGCCGCCGAGGGCCAGCTGTCCGGCGATGCCGAGCTCGGGGAGGATCAGCAGCGCCGTGGAGAGCGCGGCCATGATCCGTACGATCCGCATCTCGCTGTGGCGCAGCAGCCGGGCCCGGTCGCGGAAGACACGGGCGCGCGCCCGGCCCTGCCCGAAGGCGCGCAGCACCCGGATGCCGAGCATCGTCTCCTCGACGATCGTCGTGAAATGTCCCGTCTGGTCCTGGACTTCACGGGCCGCCGCCTTGTAACGGGTCTCGAAGAAGAAGGAGACCAGCAGCAGGGGAGCGAAGCTGCACAGCCCCACCAGGGCCAGCGACGGTTCGATGGAGAACAGCAGGGCGAGCCCGACCAGCAGGGTCAGCGAGTTGACGACCAGGAAGACGGCGGCGAACGCCAGGAACTTCCGCAGCGTGACCAGGTCGTTCACCGCGCGGGACAGCAACTGGCCGGACTGCCAGTGCTCGTGGAAGCCGATCGGCAGCCGCAGCAGATGCCGGAACAGGTCGGCCCGCATGCGCGACTCCACCAGCGCGGTGGGCCGCGCGATGAGCTTGCGGCGCCCGTAGAAGCAGACGGCCTCCGCCGCGCCGAGCGCCGCGACGAGAAGAATCAGCCAAACCGCCTGCCCGGTCCGGCCGTTGCTCAGCGGGCCGTCGATGATGCGCTGCGTCACCAAGGGGATGGTGAGGCCGCACAGCAGCGCGGCCAGCGTGGCCGCGGCGGCCCCCGCCACCGGCACGCCGACCGGCCTTAAATACGGACCGAGCCGCCAAAGAGCCGTAAACGAGGAACGTGACCTCCTGGGCGCGGCGTCGTTCACGCTCAATTCCTGCTCCTCACCATCATCGAGCGGTGGCCAAACTTCATCGTTGTCCTAGATGTGTGCCGTGCTAGCCTGACGGGAATTCCGACGGGCGTGTGCAAACGAATCGAGGGTCTTTCGTGCAGAATAATCACCTCGCCGACCTGAGCCGAATCAATTCCGACGACAGCTATGCCGAACTCCGAAACGACGCGGCGTTCTGGGAGCCCTTGGTCCGCCACGCCCTCGACGAGCTCGGCCTGCCCGCGCCCGGCGAGCTGCGCGTCCCCGGCGAGAGCACGAACCCGGTGCTGATCAGCGACACCGGCCTCGCGGTGAAGCTGTACGGGGAGCACTGGTGCGGCCCGGAGTCCTACGCCTCCGAGCTGGAGGCGTACGAGGTGCTGGCCGGCGCCGATCTGCCCGTCCCGAAGCTCCTCGGCCGAGGCGAACTGCGCCCCGGCGGCGAGGGCTGGCCGTGGCCGTTCCTCGTCATCGAGCGGGCGACGGGCCGCACCTGGCGGGAGGCCGCCGACGCCGCGAATGCCGGGGGCCCCGCCGACCGGGCCGCGCTGCTCGACCTCGCCCGGGAGTTCGGCACGATGCTGCGCCGGCTGCACGCCGTGCCGCTGAAGGGCTCGGCCGTGCTGCGCCCCGACTCGCGGACGTTCCCCGAACTGCTCAAGGAGCGCCGCGAGGCCACCGTCGCCGACCACCGCGAGTGGGGATACCTCTCGCCCAGGCTCCTCGATGACGTGCCCGCCTTCCTCCCCGACGTCGATACGCTGCTAGCGGGCCGCGAGCCGCGGTTCGTCCACGGCGACCTGCACGGCACCAACGTCTTCGTCGACCCGGGCCCGGGCGGGATCAGCGGCCTGATCGACTTCACCGACGTATACGCCGGCGACCCCCGGTACAGCCTGATCCAATTGCATCTCAACGCCTTCCGGGCCGACCGCGAGCTCCTCGCCGCGCTCCTGGAGGGAGCCGACTGGGACGTGAGTGACAGCTTCCCCAGGGAGATGCTCCAGTTCACCTTCCTGCACGATTTCGAGGTGCTGGAGGAGACCCCCCTTGACCTGACCGGCATCGACGACATCGACGAGCTGGCACAGCGGCTGTGGGGCGTCGGCTGAGCGCTCGCCCGCGCCGGGCCCGGCGCCCTCACCCGCGCCGGGCCCGGTGGAAGCGGTAGGCG
>NZ_JBHVHQ010000384.1:0-7764 GCF_042800135.1 Streptomyces sp. NPDC057654
GCCGGGGCCCTGTCACCAGGTGCCCGGGGACGTCAGCGGACGTCGCCCAGGAGCGCGCTGACCTTCTTGCGGTTGGTGTAGATCCCGGCTCCGGCGAGGACCGCCAGCGCCGCTTCCACCGCGAGGACCGCGACGCCGTTGAGGTCCGCGCCCGCGGTGACGGCGAGGGTGACCACGCAGTCGCCGGCGGTGACCGCGAGGAACCAGACGCCCAGCATCTGGCTGGCGTACTTCTGCGGCGCCAGCTTGGTGGTCACCGAGAGGCCGACGGGCGAGAGGCACATCTCACCCATGGTCTGCACCAGGTAGACGCTGAGCAGCCACATCGGGCTGGCCTTCGAGCCGTCCTGGGTCATCAGCATCGGGACGATGAAGATGACGTACGACGCGCCGATCAGGACCATGGCGGTCGCGAACTTGACCGTGGTGGTCGGCTCCTTGCCGCGGCGGTTCAGCGCCATCCACATCCAGGCGAAGATCGGCGCGAGCACCATCACCCACGCCGAGTTCACCGACTGGAACCACGAGGACGGGAAGCCCAGCCCGAGGACCTTGGAGGCGGTGTTCTTGTCGGCGAAGACGTTCAGCGTCGAGCCGGCCTGGTCGAAGATCATGAAGAACACGGCGGCGGCGACGAAGAACCAGATGTAACCGCTCATCTTGGTCTGCTCGACCTCGGTGAGGTCCTTGTCCCGCTTGATGCGCATCAGCACGGCGATCGGCGTGAACAGGCCGATCAGCGCGATCGGGATCAGCGCCCAGTTGATCGTGAAGACCCCGGCGAAGCCGACCACGATGTAGAAGACGGCCGCGACGGCCACCCAGATCAGGCCCTTGCGGATCCACGAGTTGCGCTCTTCGCGCTGGAGCGGCGTCGGGACCTGGCTGCTGATCGGGTTGAGGTGGCGGGTGCCGATCAGGAACTGGATCAGGCCCAGCGCCATGCCGAGCGCGGCGACCGCGAAGCCCAGGTGCCAGTTGACGGTCTGGCCGACGGTGCCCACCGCGATCGGGGCCGCGACGCCGCCGACGTTGATGCCGATGTAGAAGATGGAGAAGCCACTGTCGCGACGCGGGTCCTGCGGGCCGTCGTACAGCTGGCCGACCATGGTCGAGATGTTGGCCTTCAGCAGGCCGGAGCCGACCGCGACGAGCACCAGGCCGAGGAAGAACGTCGGCGCGCCCGGGATCGCGAGCAGCAGGTGGCCGCAGACGATGACGCTCGCCGCGATGGCGACGGTCTTTCGCGGGCCCCAGATCCGGTCGCCGATCCAGCCGCCGGGCATGGCCAGCAGGTAGACCGTCGCCATGTAGACGGAGTAGATGGCGGACGCCGTGGCGAGCGACATCGCCAGTCCGCCGCCCTGACCGCCGGTCTTGGCATCCGGTCCACCGGAGATCAGGTACAGGACGAGCAGTGCCCTCATGCCGTAGAAGCTGAAGCGCTCCCACATCTCGGTCATGAAGAGAGTGGCCAGGCCGCGGGGGTGGCCGAAGAAGGTCTTGCCGTCGGAAGCAGGGGTTCCCTGCTCGGCGGTGCCCTTCGTCAGGCTGGACGCCATGGTCGATCCTTGTGTGGTCGGGACGTGCGGAGAAGAACTCGCACGCCCGGATGGGGGTGGGCCGGTACCGGCGCCGCACCGCCCACATCCCACGTCCGGGGGGACCGACACCCCGGGATCGAAGCATCGGCTGGGACAGCCGCACGCCGGCATCCACGTCCGACGCGCGCGGGCGCGCGGCAGACCATGGCCGACAGGTCATTCACTGTGCATCAGGGC
Source organism: Streptomyces sp. NPDC057654 (assembly GCF_042800135.1). Classification (NCBI taxonomy): domain Bacteria; kingdom Bacillati; phylum Actinomycetota; class Actinomycetes; order Kitasatosporales; family Streptomycetaceae; genus Streptomyces; species Streptomyces sp. NPDC057654. The sequence continues at coordinate 1,782 of NZ_JBHVHQ010000384.1, forward strand.
CGGGGGTGCCGGCTCCGTGCACATCAGAGACCCACGGCGTGCGTTAAGAGCCGAAGGTCCCCCCGTGGTGCTGCAGACGTCCCGTCACCATACGTCACACCCCGCCCGGATAAGGAAGGAGTTGAGACATGGATCACAGGAGAATCGGGAACTACCCGCCTATATTCGAAGGTTAAAGGCCAGTTGGGTGAGTGAACTCGCAGGGAGGGGTGCGGGCACCTCTGACGTGCGGCTCGGCGGTCTACCATCACCCCATGACCCGAGTACTGCTCGCCGAGGATGACGCGTCCATCTCGGAGCCGCTCGCACGCGCGCTGCGCCGCGAGGGGTACGAGGTCGAGGTGCGCGAGGACGGTCCCACGGCGCTCGACGCCGGCCTCCAAGGAGGCGTGGACCTGCTCGTACTCGACCTCGGTCTCCCAGGCATGGACGGCCTGGAGGTCTGCCGACGATTGCGCACGGAAGGCCACGGCTTCCCGGTGCTGGTGCTCACCGCCCGCGCCGACGAGGTGGACACCGTGGTCGGCCTGGACGCCGGAGCCGACGACTACGTCACCAAGCCGTTCCGCCTCGCCGAGCTGCTCGCCCGGGTACGGGCCCTGCTGCGCCGCGGCGCGGTCGAGTCCGCCCAGCAGCCGCCGGCCACCCACGGGGTGCGGATCGACGTCGAGTCGCACCGCGCCTGGATGGCGGACGAGGAACTCCAGCTCACCGCCAAGGAATTCGACCTGCTGCGGGTGCTGGTCCGCGACGCCGGCCGGGTGGTCACCCGCGACCAGCTGATGCGCGAGGTCTGGGACACCACCTGGTGGTCGTCGACCAAGACGCTCGACATGCATATCTCCTGGCTCCGCAAGAAGCTCGGCGACGACGCCGCCAACCCGCGGTACATCGCCACGGTGCGCGGCGTCGGGTTCCGCTTCGAGAAGAGCTAGTGCCCCTCCTGGCACTGGCAGGGCCGCGGAGCCCCGCCGGGCGGCGGCGGCCGTGCGGCCCGCGGTCGGCGCGCCCCGCGCGGGCGCCCCGCCCGGGGGCCGAGACTCGAACCACCCCGCCCCGGAGGGCACAGTGCGCCGCCGTCTGATCAACTCCACGCTCGCCGTGGTGCTCGTCGTGATCGCCGTCTTCGGCATCTCGCTCGTCATCGTGGAGACCCGCACGATCGAGAGCAGCGCGCAGGAAAGCGTGCAGTCCGAGGCCGTACGGCTGGTCAGCATCGTCGACAGCAGGCTGATGGGCGGCGAGCGGGTGGCCTCCGGGGTGCTGCGCGAGCAGATCACGCCGAACCGCTACGCCAAGATCGAGATCCCCGGCCGGGCCGCCATCGAGCTGGGCAAGCACCCCGCGGGCGAGGTCATCACCGCCACCCAGAAGGGCGAGCGGGGCGAGACCATCACGGTCGTGGAGTCCCGCACCACGGTCAGCCAGGAGATCGGCCGGACCCTGATGGTCATCCTCGGGGTGGCGCTGCTCGCCGTCGTCGCGGCCGTCTTCCTGGCCGTACGGCAGGCGAACCGGCTCGCGACCCCGCTCACCGACCTCGCCGAGACCGCCGAGCGGCTCGGCTCCGGCGACCCCCGGCCGCGCCACCGCCGCTACGGCGTCGCCGAGCTGGACCGGGTCGCCGACGTGCTCGACGCCAGCGCCGAGCGCATCGCCCGGATGCTCACCGCCGAGCGGCGGCTCGCCGCCGACGCCTCGCACCAGCTCCGCACGCCGCTGACCGCGCTCTCCATGCGGCTGGAGGAGATCACGCTCACCGACGACCCGGACACGGTCAAGGAGGAGGCGACGATCGCCCTGACCCAGGTGGAGCGGCTCACCGACGTCGTGCAGCGGCTGCTGACCAATTCCCGCGACCCGCAGTCCGGTTCGGCCGTCACCTTCGACCTCGACGAGGTCGTCAAGCAGCAGATCGAGGAGTGGCGGCCCGCCTCCCGCAGCGAGGGCCGCGCCATCGTCCGCTCCGGCAAGCAGGGGCTGCGGGCCGTCGGCACGCCCGGCGCGGTCTCGCAGGTGCTGGCCACCCTCATCGAGAACTCGCTCATGCACGGGGACGGCACCGTGGCGCTGCGCACCCGCGTCACCGGCAACCAGGCCGTCGTGGAGGTCTCCGACGAGGGGCGGGGGGTCCCGCCGGACCTCGGCTCGCGGGTGTTCGAGCGTACGGTCAGCGGCCGGAACTCGACAGGGCTCGGGCTCGCCGTCGCCCGCGACCTCGCCGAGGCGGACGGCGGCCGGCTGGAGCTGCTCCAGGGGTACCCGCCGGTCTTCGCGCTGTTCCTGAGCCGGGACGCGGACCAGGCGCGGGAGCCGCGGGAGCCGTGAGGGCGCGTACCCGCCCTACTTGTTGATGACCCGGACGTGGGGCCGCGGGTCGGTCAGGAACGATTCGGCGGTCTCCACCGCCTCGCGGGCAGGCAGCGCCTTGAACACCCAGGTCCGGTAGGACCAGAAGCGGAAGAGGGTGGCGATGCCGATGCCGAGGAACTTGAAGACGTTGCTCTGGAGCGGGCTGTCCCAGTGGAAGGCGTACGTCGCCGTGTAGAGCGTGCCGTTCTCGATCACCAGGCCGATGGCGCTGAACAGCAGGAAGAGCGTCAGCTCCTTCGTGCGCCCCTGCTTGTCCCGGTCGCGGTAGGTGAAGTAGCGGAACCCCACGTAGTTGAAGATGATCGAGACGGCCGTCGCCACGACGCTGGCGCGTACGACGGGCAGGTCGCTGGTGTGCCGGACGAGGTTGAAGACCGCGAGATTGACGAGCACGCCCGCGCCTCCGACCGCCCCGAATTTGGCGACCTCGCGGATCAGCCGATCCGCCCGAGAACGGAGTGCGCTCGGTTCTCCCATAGTGATCTTCAAGCTCCAGAATCCGGCGGAAGTCGGGTGTCAGGCAGTGCCGGTCAGCGTTCGTCCAGCGTCTTCATGCTAACCAGCGACCCCGAGGCGTGCTCCCGTGGTTGGGCAATGGGGTGGCCGTTCAGGGCGCTTCGGCTGGTCACAGCGGTGCGGCGGTCGGTCGCAGCCGTGCGGTCGGCACCGGCGACCCGCGCCGACGGCCAAACGCGTCGGGTACGCGTCAAACTGCGTCGATCATAGGGGTGCTTGGAGGAACGTCCAAGGCGGGGGAGTCGGTATCCGGCCGGGCGGATACCCTGGTCCGCGTGACGTTCCCGGTAGTCGGCATGGTCGGCGGCGGTCAGCTCGCCCGTATGACCCACGAGGCAGGCATCCCCCTCGGCATCAGGTTCAAGCTGCTCAGCGATACCCCGCAGGAGTCCGCGGCGCAGGTCGTCGGCGATGTGGTCGTCGGCGACCACCGCGACCTCGCGACTCTTCGTGCGTTCGCACAGGGCTGCGATGTGATCACCTTCGACCACGAGCATGTGCCCACCGAGCACCTGCGCGCGCTGGAGGCCGACGGGGTGCCCGTACGCCCCGGCCCCGACGCGCTGGTGCACGCCCAGGACAAGGGCGTGATGCGGGCGAAGCTCACGGAGATCGGCGTGCCATGCCCCCGGCACCGCATCGTGACGGACCCCGCCGACGTGGCGCGCTTCGCCGCGGAGGGCGACGGCTTCCCCGTCGTGCTCAAGACGGTGCGCGGCGGCTACGACGGCAAGGGCGTGTGGATCGTACGGAGCGAGGCGGACGCCGCCGAGCCGTTCCGGGCCGGGGTGCCCGTGCTCGCCGAGGAGAAGGTCGGCTTCACGCGAGAGCTGGCCGCCAACGTCGTACGGTCCCCGCACGGCCAGGCCGTCGCCTACCCCGTGGTCGAGTCGATCCAGGTCGACGGCGTCTGCGACACGGTGATCGCGCCCGCGCCGGGGCTGTCCGCCGAGCTGTCCGCCACCGCGCAGGAACTGGCCCTGAAGATCGCGGGGGAGCTGGGCGTCGTCGGCCACCTGGCCGTCGAGCTGTTCGAGACGCCCGACGGGCGCGTCCTCGTCAACGAGCTGGCGATGCGCCCGCACAACTCCGGCCACTGGACCCAGGACGGCGCGGTCACCTCGCAGTTCGCCAACCACGTACGGGCCGTGCTGGACCTGCCGCTGGGCGACCCCCGGCCGCGCGCCCCGTGGACCGTGATGGCCAACGTCCTCGGCGGCGACTACCCGGACATGTACGCCGCCTACCTCCACTGCATGGCGCGGGACCCCGGCCTCAAGATCCATATGTATGGAAAGGACGTGAAGCCGGGCCGCAAGGTCGGGCACGTCAACACCTACGGTGACGACCTGGCGGACGTGCGGGAGCGCGCGAGCCACGCCGCCGGATACCTGCGAGGAACGATCACCGAATGAGCGCGCCCACGCCCCCCGGCACCACGCCCGCCACCGGCTCCGACGCGGGCGCCGCCCCGCTGGTCGGCATCGTCATGGGCTCGGACTCCGACTGGCCCGTCATGGAGGCCGCCGCCCAGGCCCTCGACGAGTTCGAGATCCCCTACGAGGTCGACGTCGTCTCCGCGCACCGGATGCCGCGCGAGATGATCGACTACGGCGAGCGCGCCGCGGGCCGCGGGCTAAAGACGGTCATCGCGGGCGCCGGGGGCGCGGCCCACCTGCCCGGCATGCTGGCCTCCGTGACCCCGCTGCCGGTGATCGGCGTGCCCGTACCGCTGAAGTACCTCGACGGCATGGACTCCCTGCTGTCCATCGTGCAGATGCCGGCCGGCGTCCCGGTCGCCACCGTCTCGGTGGGCGGCGCCCGCAACGCGGGGCTGCTCGCGGTCCGCATGCTCGCCGCGCACGACGGCGAGCTGCTGGCCCGGGTCCGGCACTTCCAGGACGAGCTGAACGAGCAGGCCACGGAGAAGGGCAAGCGGCTGCGGGCCAAGGTGGACAGCGGCCGCTCGGGCGGCTTCGGCTTCGGCGGCAAGTGACGATGACGGAGGAGGCAGAGGTGTCCGAGACGACTGATACGGCGGCTTCCGGGACTTCCGGGACTTCTGGTGCGGCCGAATACCTGGCGGAGGCGCGTGAGCTGCTCGCCGACCACCCCGTGGTCGACGGCCACAACGACCTCCCCTGGGCGCTGCGCGAGCAGGTCCGCTACGACCTCGGCCGGCGCGACATCGCCGCCGACCAGCGCGGCCACCTGCACACCGACCTGGCCCGGCTGCGGACCGGCGGCGTCGGCGCGCAGTTCTGGTCCGTGTACGTACGCAGCGACATGCCCGGCGGCCACGCCGTCGCCGCGACCCTCGAACAGATCGACTGCGTACGGCAGCTGGCCGACCGCTACCCCGCCGACCTGCGGCTCGCGTTCACCGCGGACGACATGGAGGAGGCGCGGACCCAGGGCCGCATCGCCTCCCTCATGGGCGCCGAGGGCGGCCACAGCATCGACGAGTCCCTCGCCACGCTGCGCGCCCTGTACGCGCTCGGCGTGCGCTACATGACCCTCACCCACAACGACAACGTCGCGTGGGCGGACTCGGCGACGGACGAGCCGCGCGCGAACGGCCTCACCCGCTTCGGCGAGGAGGTCGTCCGCGAGATGAACCGGGCCGGGATGCTCGTCGACCTCTCGCACGTCGCGCCCGCCACGATGCGCGACGCGCTGCGCGTCAGCGAGGCCCCGGTGATCTTCTCGCACTCCTCCGCGCGCGCCGTGTGCGACCACCCGCGCAACATCCCGGACGACGTGCTGGAGACCCTCGCGGCCAACGGCGGCACGGCCATGGCGACGTTCGTGCCCAAATTCATCCTCCCGGAAGCGGTCGCCTGGACCCACGCCGCGGACGACAACATGCGCGCCCACGGCCTCCACCACCTCGACACCACCGAGGAGGGCATGCGGGTCCAGCGCGCGTACGAGGCCGCCCACCCCCGGCCCATGGCCACCGCGGCGACGGTCGCCGACCACCTCGACCACATGCGCGAGGTCGCGGGCGTCGACCACATCGGCATCGGCGGCGACTACGACGGCACGGCCTTCACCCCGGCCGGCCTCGAAGACGTCTCCGGCTACCCCAACC